>NC_023065.1:1800000-2087500 GCF_000513295.1 Magnetospirillum gryphiswaldense MSR-1 v2 | reverse complement strand
TAAGCCTGCGAAGGCGTCATCGTGAGAGGCGCTGGAGGTATCGGAAGTGAGAATGCTGACATGAGTAGCGACAAAGAGTGTGAGAAACACTCTCGCCGAAAGTCCAAGGGTTCCTGCGCAAGGCTAATCCGCGCAGGGTGAGCCGGCCCCTAAGGCGAGGCCGAAAGGCGTAGTCGATGGGAACCACGTTAATATTCGTGGGCCTGCTGGAAGTGACGACCTTCGTAAGTTGTACCTGCTTATCGGATTGTGGGTGCAGCGAAGAGGGTCCAGGAAATAACTCCAGCGTATAGACCGTACCCGAAACCGACACAGGTGGACTGGTAGAGTATACCAAGGCGCTTGAGAGAATGGTGTTGAAGGAACTAGGCAAATTGACCCCGTAACTTCGGGATAAGGGGTACCTGTCCTTACGCAAGTAGGGATAGGTGGCACAGACCAGGGGGTGGCGACTGTTTACTAAAAACACAGGGCTCTGCGAAGTCTGTAAGACGACGTATAGGGTCTGACGCCTGCCCGGTGCCGGAAGGTTAAAAGGAGGAGTGCAAGCTCTGAATTGAAGCCCCGGTAAACGGCGGCCGTAACTATAACGGTCCTAAGGTAGCGAAATTCCTTGTCGGGTAAGTTCCGACCTGCACGAATGGCGTAACGACTTCCCCGCTGTCTCCAACACCAACTCAGCGAAATTGAATTCTCCGTGAAGATGCGGAGTACCCGCGGCTAGACGGAAAGACCCCGTGCACCTTTACTACAGCTTTGCAGTGGTACTAGGGAATGAATGTGTAGGATAGGTGGGAGGCTATGAAACATCGGCGCCAGCTGGTGCGGAGCCATCCTTGAAATACCACCCTTTTGTTTCCTGGTATCTAACCGCGACCCGTGAAACCGGGCCCGGGACCCTGCATGGTGGGTAGTTTGACTGGGGCGGTCGCCTCCTAAAGAGTAACGGAGGCGCGCGATGGTGAGCTCAAGCTGGTCGGAAATCAGCTGTCGAGTGCAATGGCATAAGCTCGCCTGACTGTGAGGCCCACAAGCCGAACAGAGACGAAAGTCGGTCATAGTGATCCGGTGGTCCCGCATGGAAGGGCCATCGCTCAACGAATAAAAGGTACGCCGGGGATAACAGGCTGATCTCCCCCAAGAGTCCACATCGACGGGGAGGTTTGGCACCTCGATGTCGGCTCATCACATCCTGGGGCTGGAGCAGGTCCCAAGGGTTCGGCTGTTCGCCGATTAAAGTGGTACGTGAGCTGGGTTTAGAACGTCGTGAGACAGTTCGGTCCCTATCTACCGTGGGTGTCGGAAACTTGAGAGGACCTGTCCCTAGTACGAGAGGACCGGGATGGACGTACCTCTGGTGTACCGGTTGTCATGCCAATGGCATTGCCGGGTAGCTACGTACGGACGAGATAACCGCTGAAAGCATCTAAGCGGGAAGCTCCCCTCAAAACAAGGTTTCCCTATCAGAGCCGTCGTAGACCACGACGTCGATAGGTGGCGTGTGGAAGTGTGGTAACACATGAAGCTAAGCCATACTAATAGCTCGATCGGCTTGATCGCTCCTAACTAGCGGCAAGCCCGATATCAATGACACTCTTCGAAATACAGCGCTGCACGCGGATCAGAAAAACCTTACATTCTTCGACGACCTGGTGGTTATAGCGGGGAGCCTGCACCCGATCCCATCCCGAACTCGGACGTGAAAATCCCCAGCGCCAATGGTACTGTGTCTTAAGGCACGGGAGAGTAGGTCGCTGCCAGGTCTTCCAAGAATGTAAGTAAACCTAATCACGATACAAACGCCTAGGCCCGGTCAAAAACCGGGCCTAAAACTTTTCCGCGGGGTGGAGCAGCCCGGTAGCTCGTCAGGCTCATAACCTGAAGGTCGCAGGTTCAAATCCTGCCCCCGCAACCAGAAAAATGGCGCTAAGTCAAAGGCTTAGCGCCATTCCCATGTCCGGAGCCGTGTTGCAAGAGAACGCAACGCGAAACCACGCGATTCCAAACAGTTACGGACGGTGACGGCGATTCCGTGCAACACCAATGCGACACGGGAATCTGCCGATGTTGCCCTGATGTTCGCGGAATTACGCGGCGACCGTCGCCACCCCGTCCAGGCGCACCCGCACCGTGGTGGCGCCGTTGCCGGAGGCCGTGATGGCGATGCCGACCGGATAGAGCCCGACGCCGGGCGGGGCGATCACCTTGGCGGTGTCGTCCCACGCCACCCGGTCGCCCTGGGCGAACACCGTGGCCGGGGTCTTTGGCAGGTCGTAGACGCCGGTGGTGGCGATTTCCACATTGGTCCCTTCCTGAGCCGTGGTGGCGGCGATGCCGAACAGCCCGCCGAGGATCATGCCCTGGCCCGAGGCGATGCCCCCGGTCGGGGCCGGCATGGTGATCATGGCGCCGGCCTGGATGAAGTTCTTCATGCTCTCATACTCCCTTGCTGGAATTGATCCGCACCTGGGTGACGCGGGCATTGGTGCCGAGGCGGCGCTCCAGGTCGGCCAGGGCCGAGGCCATCTCGGAATCGGAGCGGTACTCGACCTTGCGCCCGTCGCATTCCACCGTGCGGGTGCCGGCGTAGCGGGCGCGCAGCAGCGCCTCCCGCCAAGCCAGAAGCTGGTCGCTGTCGGCCATTACGCGGCCCCCGCATTGGCGTACCAGCCACGGTGATCGACGAAGCCGGCGCCGAAATCGAGGATCACCCGGATCTCGACGCCGTCCACGTCCCAGCCCGATTTGGATTCTACCTGCGGCCCCTCGCTGCCCGACAGATAGGCGAATTCCAGGCCGTCGATCTCGGCCGGATCGGCGGTGACGTACCACCGGCCGGCGCTGGACAGGCGGGGCTCGACCACCATGGTCAGCGAGCCGGCGAAGGGATTGACGTCGGCCGCCTTGGCCGCCGCCACCGAGGCCAGCCAGCGTTCCGCCTCGGTCTCCAGGGCGGGCGGCACCAGCAGGTATTTGGGCGTCACCCGGATGATGCGGTCCTCGATGCCCTTCTGGGTGCGAAGGGCCAAGCGGGCGGCGGACAGGGTGGTGTCGGAGATGGCGGCACCCGAGCCTGCCTTGTTGCCGTGGTCGGCATGGAACAGCGGCTTGCCGTCGGCGAGCTTCGGCCCGTTGCCGGAATTGGCCTCCACCAGTTCGACCAGCAGGCGGGCTTCGGTCTCCGCCGCCCCCTGGCCCATGCGTCGCGCGAGGTCGGAGAAGGCGCCGAGATCGTCGTTGACGATCACCTGGCGGGTGATGCCGATCTTGCGCGCCCAGGTCTCGATCTTGTACGCCTCGCGAGCCTCGGCCATGGTGCCGGCCTTGATCTCGCCGTGCTCGCCCAGCTTCTCCAGCAGGGGCGCCTCGCCCAACATGATCTTGTTGACGGCGCGGAAGTCGCGGGCCGAGGTCTGGCGGCCCAGCTGGCGGATGCCCGAGGGTGCGGCCTGATAGGCGGCGCGCAGGGTGCGCCCCACCGTGTCGCCCAGGATGATGCCGAAATCGCTGGTGGTGTGCAGGGCGCGGGTGACGATGGCTGCGGGCGACAGGCCGGTGACGGCATGGCCACGCAGGGTCAGCAGTTCTCGCGCCATCTCGGCGCAGGTGGAATAGGCATAGCGCCGGGCCGGTTCCGAAAGCGCGTGCGCCGGATTGATGCGGGCATAGAGCGCCTCGCCCATCTCGCGGGCGCGGGCGTCGGGATCGTCGTGGCTGGCGACGTGCTCGACCCGTACCTGCTCGGTGCGGATGGTGGGGCCGCTGCGCTGGGCCAGTTCGGCGAAGGCGGCGCGGCGGGCCTCGTCGGCGCTGGCGTCACGGTCGATCAGGCCATCGACGAAGTCTTGCCCCAGCCCGGCAACGCGGGCGACGGAGCGGATCTCGGCATTGATGGCGGCGCGGGTGTAGACACCATCCCCTTCGGGGATGGTGGGGACGGCTTCGGGCATTCTCTCCTCCATGCGGATATGGGCGCCGGGATCGGCCGGCGTCGGGACCAGGGAAATTTCAATGGGTGTCCAGCGGGTGGCGGTCAGCACCCGCACGCCCTTGTCCAGGCTTTCGGCCCATTGCTCGACGGTGTAGCCGACCGAGATGTGGCGCAGGATGCCGCTCATAACGTCCTGCCAGACCGGCTCCACCTCGGGCCGGGCCGAGAACTGCACCAGAGCCACGCCCTGGGTTCCATCGACCGAGGCCCCCCGCACCGTGCCCAGCACGTCGCGCACCGCGTCCTGGCGATGGGCATCCAGGACCGAGGCGCCGATCAGGCGCGACAGGTCTACCGCATCGGGGGCCAACGACAGCCGCTCCTCGTAGGGGCCGGAGAGGTCACGACGGCGCACACCGGCCCCGGTGCTCCACACCACCTCGGCGGTGCGGGCCTCAGCGTCGATGCTGGCCGGGGCCAGGGTGCTGCGGCGGGTGATCAGGTCAGCCATTGGGCGCCTCCATATTCAGGCCGAGGCGCTTCTCCCGCTCGCGGTCGGCGGCGATGGCGGCATCCACGTCCTCCGCGTCGTAGCCGCGTTCGGCAATGCTCTGGCTGCGGCTTTTCAGCCCCGCCTTGATCTGCTCGATCTCGGCCCGCGCGTCCTTCAGCGGATCGACCCAGTCCCATTTGGGCGGCAGCCAGTCGCAGGCGAGGAAGGCGTACGGATCGCGGTCGAAGCCGGCGGCGGGCAGGTGGCCGGCCAGCACGGCAAGCCGCACGAAGCGTTCCCACACCGGGCGGCAGAACTGATGCACCAGCACCGTGTGCTGCACCTGCTCGATGCGGCGGCGGAATTCCACCAGTCCGGCCCGGATGCTGGAATAGGTGACGCCCTCCAGGTCGCCCGAGACCAGTTCGTAGGGCAGGCCCAGCCCGCTGGCGATGGCGCGGATGTGGGTCTTGGTGTAGGCGCCGTAATCGCCGGGATCGGCCGGATCGGAGAACTGGATGTCGGCGCCGGGCGGCAACGGAATCAGGCTGCCCGGTTCCATGCCCACCTGCAACACACCCCCGATGCCGCTGCCGTCGTTGAAGCCGGCCACCGTGCCGTCGGGATCGCGGATGAAGCCGGTGAACAGGGCGGCGACCTTGGCCTTGACCAGGGCCGCGTCCTCGTATTGGTCGAGTTCGTGGACGCGCAGCAGCACCGGGGCCAGCCAAGTGATGCCGCGCACCTGCCCCGGCGCCAGCGGCTGGAACAGGTGGGCCACGTCGCCGGCCGGCAGGCGCACGGTGTTGAGCGACAGCGGTGCCAGGGCATCGCCGGGACGGTTGGCATAGCAATGGTAGGCGACGCGGCGGCCATTGCCGTCGAACTCGATGCCGGCCTGGATGCGGGCGCCGGCCCCGATGTCGCGATGAAGGTCCAACGGCACCTGTTCGCGGTCGAGCAGGTCGATGGCGAGCGGCAGGGGGGAAACATCCTCGGCGATGCGCAGGCGGGCGAAGCTCTCGCCGCTCTCCACCATGGCGCGGAAGGCCAGGGCCTGGAGGCCGTAGAAATCGGTCAGGCCGGCGGCGTCGGCCCGATCCGTCCAGCGGTCCCACAGCGCATGCAGAGTGTCGCGGACCTTGGCATCGGGATGGCGCGAGCGCGGCTTAATGCCGGCTCCCACCGCATTGGCGGCCAGCGACTGCACCGCCGCCGACACCCAGGGATTGTTGCGGGCATACCAGCCGGCCCGCCGCGCCGCCGTGGTGGCGCCGGCCTGGATCGAGCCGTTGAGGCCGTCCACCGTGCGGGCGCCATCCCAACGCCGACCACCGCCAGCCGCGTCAAATGAGCGGCGGCGGTCGAGGCCAACGGCACGGAGAAGGGATTTCCACATGCCACCGATTATCGGAGACGGCGGATTCCCTGGCTATTCGGAGAGTTTTGGAATGTTTGGTGCAGGTTCGTGATCGGCGGGTGTAATGGTGGTGCGCTTTGTGTAATTGCTCACGGGGCCGGCGAAAAGACTATGAAAGCAGGAGCTTGCATCAAAACGAGCGGTCAGCCCGTAAAGCTTAGACCCCATCTTCCTTCTATGCTACGTCTATTTCCTGGGCGTGTTTTATCCACCATACACTTCGCGTAATGTCTTAGGGTTTCCATCTCCCAGTCCAAGGAAACCTCGTCCTTCAGTGAACACCAGAACATCAGGGTGTTTGCGCGCAAATTCGATTACAGATAACCCCTCCTTTTGCGCATATTGCTTGAGAAGTTCATCTTGAACCATGAGCTCGGGAGTTTTGTAGCGGTCGCTGTCAGCTTGATATGCGGACACAATAAGTGAAACAGTCTTATTAACCTCGGATAAGGCATCTTCAATATTTGAATTTGCCTTTTTTGCATTATCTATGATGGCGTGCACGCTTTTAAGTGCTCTTGCTGTGCCTGTGTCTCCAGACGCTTCAGCAAGATAAGAAACAAGGGTGGAGAGAGAATCTAGTTTATCTACAGCAGGGGCATTTGATGACATTACGTCAGAAAATGCTGATATTTTCTGAGACATGTTCTTTAGCGTTTGGATGTCCCTTGGAATATCGCGAATTCCATTTATTGCATCTCTAGTTAGGTCTGGAATGTCTTTTAAAAGTTCATATGATCCCTTCGCCAGTGACGCGATGTTAAAGGCAGACGAAATGCCTGAGCTCACATCGGATAGAGCGCCAAGGGCTTGGGATGTGGCATCAATGGCGCCACCTGAAGCGCCAATAACTCTATTAACTGCCCCTGAATGCTGTGCAACGAGATAGTCTGAGCGCATGTGACCGCCTGAATACCAGCTGCCTATGTCTTCTGCTATGGATCTCTGAAGGGCGGCGACTGCGCTTGGATCTCTCTTCATCAATAAAGATGCATCCGACAAAAATGAGCCAAATGCGTCGTTAAAGGCAAGAAGGGCTCCAGTAGGAGTTGATGCCTGCATAATTTGTGAAACAATGTTTGGGTCAACCTTTGGAGGGGTGTACCCGGGATTTGGCGTCGGTGAAGGCGTCGGTGAAGGCGTCGGTGAAGGCGTCGGTGAAGGCGTCGGCGATGGAGGTTGCCCATTCAGATCGCTGTTAGACGGAATGTAGGTGGCCGCGCCGGTTCCGACCTGTGTGTTTTCTTGTGCCGTTTGGGCTGCGTTGCGAGCTGATGCGGTACGCAACATGGCGCGTCCGCCACTCATGACCCAAGGTCCGGTTTGGCTGAAGTCAAATCCAGAATAGGATATTGGAGACATTAGCTCGGAATTTGCCAAGCCTCTTACGTTTAATAGCGATGCAGCGCTGCCGCCTGTGACGGTACCCGGCACTCCAGAGGCTCCAGTATACCAATACGAGTTTCTTATCGATGTTGGGTTTCCGATATTTGTAAATATTGATGTTGAGTATGTGCCAAAGACGCTGCCATATACATAGCTATTAACAATAGAGCCTCCGGATAGTTGACCGGCTATACCGCCTGTAGTCGACTCTCCATTTACCTCGCCAGAAAATAATGAATTAGTTACTGATATGTTGTTTCCAAATCCAACCAACCCACCAAACCATGTTGGGGTGTCGCTAGCATTGCGCCGGACTGATCTGACGACACCAGAGCTTTGGATGTAATGAAGATTGACCCCCTGTATCTCACCGACGACACCTCCTGCGAGATCACTTCCAGTAACATTCAGGTTCGAATTAATGTCTGATACCTTTGTCGTGAAAGTGGTGTTTTCATTGCTGCCGGATGTCGGCCCTTCCATTTTCCCAGCTAACGCTCCAACTCGTGCTCTGCCAATCACATCTCCATTCGTAAGGGTTACGTCATAAATAGAGGCACCGTTTGTATATCCAAAAAGTCCGACATAATCTTCCGTTGGCCTATTAATGTGAAAGTCTGTTATCGAATGGCCATTGCCATTCAGAACTCCGGTGAATGCATTGGAAATGGAGCCAATTGGAACAAATCCAGCCCCAAAATTTGATGTCTCTGTTGCGCTCGCATCAATGTTTTTTCCTAGCACATATTTTCCACTCAGATTGCCGTTCATCAATTGCAACTGCGTCAAGCTGTTGACCAACATAAACGACGGATTGGAGTGCTGCATTCCGTCATGATAGACGTAAGAACTATATGGGTTACTTTGGCTATTGGAGCGGGTTGCGGGATCGATATAGCTCCCAGGGTTATAGTGAATGCCTACGGCCCCTTCCCCGGTTACATCAACCCTGCCACCTTGCGAAAAGTACACCGTTCCTATTCCTGTTCCCGTATTGTCAGAACGCAGCAATACAGATCCGGCGCCTTGCCCATTAATGGCAGACATCACATGAATATCTCGGTAGGCATCAAGCGTTAATTTATTTCTTGAGCCCCAAATTATTGGAGATAGAACAAATATGTCGCCGGCGCCCGGTCCATCTGCCTGTGTTTGAATCCTAACATTATTGGAGTCTAGCAGACTCCGTATGCTGGCGCTCGAAATATCACCGCCATCTCCAATGGTATAGTCAGTCGGATCAAGAAGGTAGCTACCAACCTCGCCACGTTCCGCCCTGGTGTTAACTTTGATCCCATCCACCCGCAGAAAATGACCCGAGGTTTCGATGGCGCCGCCATTGCCTCCGTATTCGCCGCCCTTGGCTCGCAAGAGGCCGAAAACTTCGGTGTCCGCGGCGATCACGGAAATCTCGCCGCCGTTGCCTATTGTTTTGGCTGAAGCATCGACTGTCGCATCCGAGGCCATACGGGCGGTGCTGCTGTTCCAGCCTCCCACCGTGACCTTGCCTCCACCGACATCGCCGCTGGCATCAAGCGAGGCGCCGTCGGCAAGGGTGACCCCGTCACCCTGAACGGTGATCTTGCCGCCCGTCTGCCCTGTGCCGACTCCGGACACATCAAGACGGCCCGCCACCTGGACGGAACCGCCGTCTTCGCCTTTCAGCACGATCTCACCACCCTGCTGCTCGACGGCGCGGGCGCTGATCAGGCCAGTGGTGTTGATGGCATTGTCCACCACGCCCTTGGCGGCATTGGCGCTCATAAGCACCCGCCCGCCATCGGCGTAAATCTTGCCGCTGTTCTCGATCAGGCTGGCGACGGGTTGGCCATCGGCTCCGACGATCTGGTTGGCGATCTTGTCGCTGGCCTGAAACAGGATGAGGTTGTCGCCGTACAGATCCAGGGTCACGCCATTGGCGGCGGCAAGCGCCACCTTGCCCAGGCGAGCGGAGATGATGCCGGAATTGCGGAGATAGGGGGACACGATGGCGACCAAACCGCCATCGGCGGCGGTGATGGTCCCTTCGTTGATGATCTGGGCATTTGCCTTGCCGGGGATATCGAACTTCATGTTCCCCGCCATGAAGTTCTCGTTCTTGATATTGGCGGTGGAGGCGACCAGGGCGGCAACGTCGATCTTGGAGCCCGCGCCGAAGACGATGCCGTTGGGATTGACCAGGACGACGCGGCCATTGGCCTGAAGGTTGCCGAGAATCTGCGACACCTGATCGCCGGTCACCCGGTTCAGGGTCATGGACGAGGACGAGGGCTGAATGAAGCGGGTGGTTTCGCCCGCTGCGATGCTGAAGCTTTTCCAGTCGATGACGGCGCGGTCGCTGGATTGGTTGACCTGCACCGTCTTGGCATCGGGCTGGCTGATGACGGCGGAGCCTTGCGCCACCGTGCCGCCCTGCGGATTGGCATGGGCCAGCGAAATCGTCAGGCCGAGCATGGGCAGGCTCCCCACCAGAGCGGTGGTGGAGCGGAGCCACTGGCGGACGAGGGAGCGGCGGGCGGGAAGGGGGCTCATGGCTTAATACCTTGCCGAGATGCTGAAGAACAGACGGGGTTCCTTGCCCTTGCCGCCGGGGAGGTTGGCGGATACCGGGCGCGTCAGGGGCTTGTCGATTTCCAGGCTGCCGCTGAAATAGTCGGTCAGGCCGAAGCGGATGCCGATGCCCGCCGAGGTGCCGGTACGCACGGCATTGGTGTTGACCGGATCGCGGTCGTGGGTGAGACCGGCATCGTAGAAGATGAACGGCTGATAGTATTTCAGCCCGATATCCTCGACCTGGTTGGTGTACTGGAGCTCCAGCTTTCCGGCGATGCCGTTGTCGCCGGTGATTTCGGACGAGTCGTAGGCGCGACCGTATTGCGAGCCGCCGTAGCCGAATTCCTCGGACGACAGCAGGGCATTGGCCGACCATTGGCCGGTCATGCCGATAATCAGGGCAAACTGATTGGGCAGTTGCTGGGTGCGCGACGCATCCAGGGTCAGCTTGGTGAAATCGGCGCGGCCCCGCGCCCGCGACTTCAAGCCGTATTCATAACGGGTGGCCCCCAGGCCGTCGATGCCCCGGTACAGGTCAAGGGCGAGCAGGTTGACGCCGTCCCAGGAATCCGAGAAGTCGTAGGAGCCGCCGAGCTTGAACGCCCTGGTATGGTCGCTGGACGATATCTGCCCCAACTGCTCGGAGCGTGAATCCCGCGACGTAAACCCGGTGGACAGGGAGAAGTTTTCCGCCCTGGTGCGGATTAGGGGATGAGAGAGGGCGGCGCTGAGGGTGACGTTGCGGGAGCGCTGTTCCAAATCGCGCAGAGACTCGCCCGGCTCACCCCGGCTACGGTTGCCCGACAGGGTGAGCTTGGTTCCCTCGGAATTCAGCACCTCGTCATGCTGGATCGCCAGATAGCGCAACTCGCTTTGCTCGGTGGTGTTGATCCAACTGACGGAAGTCTTCTCGTATAGTCCCAGGACCGAATTGATCCCCGCACCCAGGGTGTATTCACGCGGGCCGCTGGTCTTGGTGCCCCGGTTGTCGAAAGAGGCCGACAGGTCGATATATTTATGCTCGATGACGAACACCACGTCCGACGCGCCCGGTGTGGTTTTGGACGGGCGCAGCACCGCCTTGGCCTTGACGCCCGGCAGGTCGTTGGCGAGGAGCGAGTAGCGTTCCAGTACCTTGTTATCGAGGGGCTTGGATTCCTTGATCCGCTCGCCCCATTCGTGGAATAGGGCGGCGCGACCGTTGGCCTCACCCTCAATCAGCACCTCGTTGACATGACCTTCCACCACGCGGAGGGTGACATTGCCGCCCGCAATGCGCTGGGGCGGGACGATGGCCTTGGACAGGATATAACCGGCATTGCGGTATTTGGCGGTGATTTCGTCCGCCACCTTGTAAATCTCGGTTAACGAGACTTCCTTGCCCAGCTTGTCGGCATGAAAAACGGAGAGCTCGGGAACGGAAAACACCGTTGCGCCCTCGATACTCACCCCGTTCAAGGTGAGGCGGATTTTATCCGATTGGTCGGGCGGCATCTGCTCGTCGATCTCGGGGGCTTGGGGCTCGATGACCGATTGCGGCTTGCGCGGGGCTTCATAGCGCTTCTCGATCCGGCCAGGATCGGCACCGCCGGGAACGACGGCGACGTTGACTTGCGCCCAGGCGTTGGCGGTCGCAGTCAAGGCGGCAAGGCAGACGCCTGCGGTCAGAACCAGACGGGAGCGGCTCATTTCTTCTCTTTCTCCTTCCCGGAGGGGAGAAGGATGATGTCGTTTCCGTCCTGAATGATCTGGGGCGTATTGTCCTTGCGGACGGTGGGCACCGGATGGTTGCCGGAGCCGGGAGGGGTGGACATATCCGTGGGCGTTTCGCCGCGCAGCATGTCGGCAGGGGATGGGAAGCGACGCTCGATCCGTCCCGGATCGTCCGAGGCTGGGAGGCGATTTTGCGCCAGGGCGTCCGGTATCACTCCGAGCGAGACAACAGAAGCAGTCGCGACCAGAAGGCGAACTTTTCCGGCAATTCCTCGTGTCATCACCAGCACGGATTTCCCCCTCGACCAAACACCGAAGATTGCATACACCCCGCCGTGTATATGGCACATAAAAAATGCGGGTATCAACCTGCTATTTCTACCAAGGAGACTCCCTTTGCAGGGCGTATGAGAGTCCCTGGCTGCTTCTTGTGATTCATTCTAAACTTCACCGTTGTACGGCTTGCCGTACCGCGCCCATCGAATCGTGAACGAGCAAAGAACCTCACGCGCGGGCGGCAGGGGGATGATAACGAGTGATTTTCACCCATTCAAGCATGATTAATACACTTTCAGTTTTCGTGTGCGCCTTGGTATCGCCTCATTGCGTGCATGATATCAGCACGCCAAATTCGGGCCGCCAGGGCACTTCTGGGATGGTCTCAGCAAGAACTCGCCGACAGAGCAATTGTATCGGTGAACGCAATCCGAAGGCTTGAGCGTTCACAAGTCGATCCACGATTGAGCACTATTGCCGCCGTCAAGGCAGCCCTTGAAAACGCGGGCGTCGAGTTTCAGTTTACAGACACCACAAGAGGGGAGGGCGTCCGACTGCGCTCACCTCAATAGGGCCGGGCATATGGAATGCCCCCACCGTTTGGAAATTCGGAAATTCAACCTCCCCCCTCCATGCGCATTGGATGCTGTAACGGGCTACCCCATCCACCGCGACCGGATCGGGGCCAGCGCCGGGCGGGCGGCGGGGGCTGTGTTCGTCGTAACCGGTACCCCCCGTGTCGGCAGCATCGCCATCGCCGCCGCCTCGTCGTTCAACCGCAGTCCCATGGCAACGAGGCCATGCAGGGCGGCGGTGGCGTAGACGAAGGTGTCCAGGGCCTCGTTGCGCTCGCCGTCCCGCTTGGGCTGCCACGAACGGATGGGGCGGCCCCGGTCGTAGCGGGTGACGACTCGCTCGGCGGTGAGCTGGCGGAAGTAGTCGGCGTCCATGCTGCGCGGGAAATGCACGGCGCCGGGGCCGGGTTCGCTCAGGCGCAGGCGGGCATAGAGGGCGTCCTTCACAGCATCGACACCGACGATGAACAGCGGCACTTTGCCGCGCACGCGGGTGGGACGGCGGGGCCACACCGGGATGCTGGCGCCGCCTCTGCCCTTGATTGCCCAGATGCGCCGCGCCAGCCGGGTGCGGCAGAATTCGTAGGCCGCCTTGGTGTGGTGGCCGCCGGTGTCGATGCAGGCGGCGCGGATGGACAGGTCGGCGACGGATTTGGGATGGGCGAAGGTGGTGGCCAGATAGGCATCGAGATCGGCCCAGACGCGCGGGCCGGAGGGATCGCCCCACAGCACGCGATAGTCGACCACCCAGGATTCCTCGTCGGCGCCCCAGGCGACCACCTGCACCTCCAACCGGTCGCCCTGGACATCAACGCCAGCGGTCAGCACGGCGGCCGCCTCGGGCAGGCGGTCGCCCCAATCCTCGCGCCGGGCCATCAGCGGATCGGCGGGCACGGTGTCGCCGGCCTGATCCTCCCAGGATTCGCCCAGCTTGGTGTTGACCCAGACCTGGAGCCGGGGTGGGTCGGACTTGACGCGGCCATGCTCGATGGCGATTTCGGCCCAGGTCTCCCAGGGGGAATAGAGGGCCGACAGGTGGAAGCCGGCGGTGCGGCCATCGCCCGCCGCCGTGGGGTGCCATTCACCTGCCGCCAGCAGAGCGGGCTTGTCGTGCTCGTGGTGGATGCCGCCGCAGGACTCGCAGATCAGGAACGCCTGATCGCGGCGGCCCTCGGGCCAGCGGATGCGTGCCCAGGTGATGGGGGCCATGTCGCCGCAATGCAGGCACGGGACATGGAAGTAGCGTTGGTCGGATTCCAGGAACGCTGCCTCGATGCGGGAATGGCCCTTCAAGGTCGGCGTTGAGACCATGTAGATTCTGCGCCGGCCCCGGAAGGTGGCGGTGCGCTGGATGGCGAGATCGACCGGATCGCCCTCGCCGTCGGCATCGCCGGGATAGCCGTCCACCTCGTCCAGAAACAGATAGCGCACCGGGGTCGAGCGCAATCCGGCGGCGGAATTGGCCCCGGTCATCACCAATTGCCCGCCGGGGAAGGATTTGCGGAACAGGCTGTTGCCGGCGTCCCGTGACCGAGCGGGCGAGACCAGTTCGCGCACGCTGGGGGTGGTCTCGATCAGCGGATCGATGCGCACGGTGGTGTTGCGGCGGACCATGTCCAGCGAGGGCTGCACCAGCATGGTGATGCCCGGCGCGTTGTGGATGATGTAGCCCAGCCAGTTGAGGCCGGCCTCGGTGCCGCCGGTCTGGGCGCCCTTCATCAGCACCACCCGCTCGAAGGGGCTGGCGGTGGACAGCGCATCCATCACCGCCTTGAGATAAGGCGTGCGATTGGTGCGCCAGCGGCCCGGCTCGGCCGAGGTGGGCGGCAGTACCCGGTTGCGGTCTGCCCAGTCCGATACTGGGATGGGCGGCTCCGGGCGGATGCCCCGTCGCCATGCCCGATCCACCACCGACAGCGCGGTTTCATTCGCCATCGCGCAAGGTCCAGACCGGGGTGTCGGACAGGTGCTCCAGATGCTCGCGCATGAACCGGTCGAGGGCGGCGAAGGTCGCCTGGGGATCGGCGCCGGTCTCGGCCGCCAGCAGGGGCGCGGTGCGGCTGACCCAGGCCATGTGGGAATCGCGTTCCGCCTTGGCGCGGGAGAACACCGCCGCCGCCGCTTCCTTGGCGTCGATCACTTGGCCGCGTTCCTTGTCGTAGGCGAGGCGGGCGCGTTGCACCTGCACCACCATGTACATGCGCCGGGCCTCGGCCAGCGACAGGGTGCCGGTGGCGACCGGGGCCGGGGGGCCGCCCTTGTTGCGCCGGGCGGGATCGAGGTTGGCTTCCATCCAGGCCAGTCCCTCGGCGATGGCGATGGTGCCGTCGGGCTGCACCGGCAGGCCATCGGCGACCAACTGCGAGATGCGGCCCTTGGTGAGGCCGACGCGGGCGGCGAACTCGGTCTTGGTCTCGACGGTGTTTAGTTTAGTCATTGTGCGGCCCCAGGCTGGCAAGGTCGTGCGCTGAGGCTCCCCGCATAGGGAAAGGCCCAGGAGGAACCGCGGTTTCGTCACTCCTGCCCGGAAGTTTCGTCACCGGCGTGACGAAACTCGTCGTGCCCCGTGACACTGGCCGGTGGTGATTTCTCCTTGTCTTGCAATGGGTTGAAGGTGAAATGACGAAAGTGACGAAACTTGGCGCATTAAATAACCATACGAACATGAATACTCGGGATTCCCGATCCTCAACAAAGCTTCCTTGCGGGCGCGATAGATTACGAATCATGGGATTCATCATTTCCGTATGAGATATTAATGGCCGAAGTTTCGTCACTTTCGTCATTCTCCCTCACGCGGCGGTCCGAGACGCGTACCAGTGGCCCACGATCTCGATGCCGTGGACGACCGAGCCGGCGCTGGAATGGGCGACGCGATAGCCCAGGTTCTCCAGGTTGCGCTTGATGGTGTTGCGGGCAGGGATGTTGCGGATGCCGGCCTCCTCGGCCCATTCCCTGAAGCGGGTGTAGAAGGCGCTGGTGGGGACGCTGGCGGCGAGGTCGGCCCGGCACGTCTCCTCGATGAATCCGGCCAGCGGGTTGGCGTGGGCCAGCCAGTCGTTCATGGCCTTCCGGCAATCGGTGGGCTCGGCGAAGCCGCTGCGCTGGCGCAGGCGTTGCAGTCCCTCGATGGCCCGGTTGAGCACGCCCGGCAGTTCGTTGGCCCAGATGCCGGGAAACAGGCGGTCGTCCTTGTCGGCATCGGTGAAGATGCGGTCGAAGGGGATGATCTTGGCGCGGCGGCGTTGCCCCCAGGAGAGGTCGGAACAGCGGGGGTAGTTGTTGGCCAGCATCACCGGCAGGCAGGTGGCGACGAACTCGAAGGCGTCCTTGAACTTCAACTGGCCGGTGAGGATCTTGCGCTCGGAGACCTTCTTGAGGAAGCCGTCGGGCAGCAGGGTGTCGGTGTCCACGTCGTCATCGAGCAGGATCAGCTTGCCGGCCAGCGAGCCGATTGCGAACCTGTCGGATTCGATGTTGGCCATGCGGTCGCTGTAGATGGCCCGCTTGTTGATCAGCCGCTCGATGGTCTGCATCAGCTTGGTCTTGCCGTTGTTGCCCTGGCCGCGCAGCATGAAGTAGCAGGCGATGTCGCGGCGGGGCTGGATGGCGTAGCCGAAGAACTCCATGAAGTGGCGGGCCATGTCGGCGGGATCGGTTGAGCGGGCGAAGATGTCGAGCAGCGCCCGGTCGAAGCGGGGGCAGGTGGCGGCGGGATCGTAATCGACATCGAGGACGTAGGTCAGGTAGGTGTCGAAGCGGTGCGGCAGCAGGCGGGTGGAGCCGTCACCGGAAATCCACAACTCGCCGTTCCGGCAGTTGATGACCGGAGCGGGTTCGTCGGTCAGGCGCAGCACGTCGCCGGGAAGGGCGCGCAATCCGGTCAGCAGCTTGAAGGCGGCATCGGCCACGGTGCGAAAGCCGATGTCGTCGGGATCGATGTGACGCTCGACCACATCGACGATGCGGTTCAGCACCTGCTCGTCGGTGAGCCGCGTCCAGTGGGTGCCGGTATAGGCCCAGAAGCATTTGTCGACGCCGCGCACAAGATGGTCGCCGCCGGCGAAGAACTCGGCCAGGGTGACCTTGGCCACCTTGAGGCCGAGGTCTTCGGACGGCCCCCGGCGCTCGGCGCGGATGGCGGCCAGCCCCTGCTGGAACACGGTGAGCGGCAGGCCGGTCTGCTTCTTCATCAGCCCCAGGACCATGCGCAGGGCGATGGGATCGAGCCGGGCCTCGTAGATATCGGTGAGCGCCTTGTTGATCTCGGCCGGCGTGGTGTCGGGGCCGAGGGCTTCGGCGATGGCCATGCAGTCTTCATAGGTGGGCACGTCGCCGGGCTCGCCCTCGTCGGCCCCCAGCAGGAAGGCCGGTTCGGTCAGGTCGGCGGGCGAGAGCCAGCCCCGCTCGATCATGCGACCGAGGAAGAACAGCCGGTCCTTTCCGTCGCAATGGGCATGGCGGCAGTGATGGACGAAGCCGCCATTCTCGGACTGTCCGGCGTCGATGACGAAGGTGGCGCCGTCGGGGCCGGGGACGGTGTGGGAGTCCTCGTTGACGCAGCGAATGTGGTGCTTCACGCCATCGGCGACATGGCCGATGAGCACACCGGGTGAACGAGCCGCCAGCGCCGTGGCGATCAGGAAGCGGTCACCATGGGTCGCGGCCCAGCGGGCGAGGTCGAGCATTTCGCTGGTGGCGGGGTCGGCTGCCTGCACGGGGGCGGCGGAGGTGGTGGCGAGTTTGGGGCGGGCCGCCTCCATCGGCATGGGGGCCGAGGCCAGGGACCACAGGTCGCAATCCGCGCCCTCGATCACCAGCGTCTCGAACGGTGCGCCCGGCGCATGGCGCGGCAGGTAGAACAGGCGGCTGGTGTCGGTGCAGGACTGGTCGTGGTGCAGGCCGAGCGTTGCGGCCAGGGCCTCGATGCGCTCCTTCCAGGCGGCATTGGCCGTCTTCTGGTCGGGGAAGTCGGCGGCCCGCCACGGGTGGACCAACGGCATGGCGACGCGGAACTTGGGGCAGGGACGGTGCCCGATCGTCACCTCCTTGTCGGCGGTCTCGATCACCGTGGCGCCCGCCGTGACATGGGGCAGATAGCCCTTGTCGCGCAGGAAGTAGTCCTCGGCGGCGATGGGGCAGTCGGCTTGGAACGACTCCCACCGTGCCCGATTCGCCCTGGTCTGGGTGGTCATGTGCGAATGGGTGGAGTGGACGATGGCGGCCCAACCCGTGGCGCGGATGGCGGTGGCGATCTCCTCCAGGGTGTGGCCACAATCGGCATCCAGCATGACGATACCGATCTCGTCGGCCTCGGCCTGCTTGCGGTTTTGCCCACGGAAGCGGGCCGGAACGATGCAGGGGCCGCGTTTGCCGCCCTCGCGGTGGTCGGTCAGCAGGGTGCAGAGATCGGACCAGGAAAGGGAGCGCACATCGGTCCAGACGCTGTCGGTGCTGTCGTGCCCCAAGGTGACCGTGAACATCCGTGCGCTCTCCCCCACCGTATCCATGGTCACCGCATGTTTTCCTGGCGGCTGACCCACTCCAGCAGGGTGCTTTTGCGGGCGCAGATCACCGAGCCGATGCGGAAATGCGGCATGCGGATTTTGGCATCGTTCGCGTAATAATAGATTTTGCGGCGGTGCTTGGCCGAGCCGAAGATAAACTCGGCGATGGCGTCGGCGCCACGCAGTAGGTCGTCGGCCAGCGGCAGGCAAAGCTCTCCCGTGGCGGGCTGAACCCGCGCAGCTTCTGTCATGTTCGATCTCCTTCGTTCTACTTACGGGCGATCAGTTCGCCGACGCGGGCGATACCCGTGAAGTCAAGTTGCGTCGATCTCTTGAAGTGTTGCGACTTGGATTGCAGGGTTGGGTGGGAATAGGAGTACTGGAAGCTGGTCTGGCGCTCGCCGATCATCGGGACATCGGCCAGATTGATGTCGAAATAGACCAGTGCCTGGTAGTCGTCGCAGTCGAAGTAGATGCTGGAGTTCCGCGTCCTTTCCTCGAACATGGCGGGGTCTTGAGCTGCCAATTCGAGGATGCCGGTCAGCATCTCGACGAAGGTGTGTTCCCGATCCAGCAGCACCGGCAGGATGCCGCGAAGGCGGGCCAGCATGTCGGGCGAGCCGTTCTCCTGCACCTTGTCCACGTCGGCGGTGAAAACATCCATGTTGCCGATATGCTTGAGGATGGTCTCCGCCTCCTGGGCGATGCCGTTGTTGAGGATGGCCACCAGCAGGTGGGCCGCATCCCCGGCGGTCATGTGCGCGGCGCTCAGGCCACGACCGGATTGCGACAGGTACCCCGCCTCGCGGACGAAACGTGCGTGGCGGGTGACCGTGGCATGGTCGATGGCGGTGAGGGCCGCGATCAGATCGACGAGTTCGGCGGCGCGAGCCATACTGGGGGCATCCTCCTTTTTGACATCCCATTTGCTATCACGACTCATGACTTCCCGACAAGTGCCATTTGCGGTAAAGTCAAATGAAGGTTGGGAATGATCGGGAAGCGTTTGGGAACCGCTGGAAATCATGGCCAGATCGAGGGTGTATGGACGACGGATGCGAGAGGGAGGAAGGCCATGGCGACCATCAGAAAGCGGACCCTGCCCAGCGGAAAGGATCGCTGGCAGGTCGATTTCTTCGATCAAGCGGGCAAGCGAAGGGCCAAGCTGTTCACCCGCAAGAAGGACGCCGACGCCTTCCTGGTGACGGCCCGCGCCCAGGTGGCCACCGGCACCTATGTCCACGATGCCGAAAGCATCTCCCTGGGCGAGGCGGCGCAGGCGTGGCTGGATCACTGCGCCACCCGCCGCGATACCGGGCGGCGGATGGAACGGGCCACCTTTCGGGATTACGATGACAAGGTCCGCTTGCACATCAAGGATGCCGAGGTGGGGATCACCACCATCAAGCTGTCGCGCCTGACCCGCAAAGAGGTGAACGAGTTCCGCGACCGCCTGCTGGCGTCGGGCCGATCCGAGGCGATGGTGCGCAAGGTGCTGGGTGTGCTGCGCCTGATTCTGTCCCACGCCATGGACAACGGGCAGGTGCCGGGCAATGCCGCCCAGGGGGTGAAGGTGCTGCGCGCCAGCCGCATCGATCAGAAGGTCGCCGTGCCCAGCAAGAAGGACGTGAAGACGCTCATCGACAATGCCGTCGGCCGCCTGCGCCCGTTGCTGATCGTCAGCGCCCTGTGCGGCCTGCGGGCCTCCGAGGCGCGGGGGCTGCGCTGGCAGGATGTGGACTTCGCCGATGGCTACCTGCATATCCGCCAGCGGGCCGACTTCTACTGCGAGATCGGCGAGCCGAAATCCGCCGCCGGCCACCGCTCGGTTCCGGCCGGGCCGATGGTGCTGAACGCCCTGCGCGAATGGAAGCTGGCCTGCCCCAAGGGCGAAATGGATCTGGTCTTCCCCGCCAACGACGGCTCGGTGTCGGACCACAACAACACCATGCGCCGTCACTTCAAACCGCTGTGCCAGCGCCATGGCATCCAGACCCGCTGGCACGACCTGCGCCACTTCGCCGTGTCCCTGTGGATCGAACAGGGGTTCGGCATCAAGGAGGTCATGACCTTCGCCGGCCATTCCTCGGTGCAGATGACCATGGAACGGTATGGCCACATGTTTCCCAGCCCCGACCACCAGAAGGCCATGGCGCAGGTCGAGGCGCGGCTTCTTGGTTGACGGGGAGTACAAAGCATTCCGTGCAACACGGGCGCGACACGGGCTTTGCGATATAATGTAACGCTTTGATATTTCGATGAAAAACGGCCTTCCAGATGGGCCTCATAACCTGAAGGCCGCAGGTTCAAATCCTGCCCCCGCAACCAAATTAGATAGAAATATCAAACAATTAGCCGCCCCTCGGGGCGGCTTTTTGCGTTTGGGCAATCGCCATGGACTCACCATGGACTCATTAGGAATCGAAATTCTGCGCAGGTGGATGTGCCGTTGATCGTTGAATACCAACTCGGGCAGGACGACCTCCCACTCATGTCGGCGGTACTGGTGCTGAAAAGCCTTGTCACCGTCCCCGAAGCCGGAAAGGGAGAGGGGGCGGGAAAGATAGTGGCAGATGGCCGCTTTCAAACATTGCGGCTATCCAACGGGTTTTCGTCCATCGGCCCTACATGACCCGTAGCTGCCATTCATCACCGTCCTCACGGCGAGGACAGCATCGCCGAGCTGTGCCGCCGCGAGGGCAAGGGCCATAGCGGGGCGACGCCCGACCGTTGTCGGGGGCCCAGCGGTCCAGCGGCTCGCCCCCGCGCCGCGATCTTGGCGTTCAGTTGGCTATCCTTAGATTCCGACCGGCGTTAAGAACAAGTCTCCCATTGCGACATGGCAATACCGTCGCAAGGCGTCGGCCGCCGCAACACCGTTTCCAGGTGTCAGAAGATCCCACTGTCCAGGGTGGGGAGGTGAGGATTTAGTTGGACTCCGCCATGAATTGCGTTGATCTGCAGTTGAGGCAATTGCCTCGCAATGCATCTTTTTTCCATTCCAGAAGCATCACGCAATGGCGCGTTTATCGTCTGTTCACTCCACAACGGTATCTTCGCTATATCGACATGATATGACGTTCAGATTAGACGAGACTTGCCCCTGAGACGCGCCATGAATGAAGTCATTCGCATCCACCATACCATGACCCCGCGCATCAGTCGCGCACATGCCGATGAATGCCGTCGCCTTCAACTCTTTCCTGCCAGGGCATGATGGCCAAGATGGACCAGGAACTCGTCGATTATAGTGGCAAGCAGGAAGCTGCCCGCATTGCCACAAACGCCCCCCTCCACCCCTTCAAGTTAGCCAAATATTTCTCCCTGTTGTCGATGATTCTGCTGCTGATATTTGGCGGGTTCTTGGCCACCTTTCTCCGCAACAGTGAGATCGACGCCATGAAGCGGCAGGCCGAGGAGCGCAACGCCTCCATGACCCAGTTGCTGGGCAACCTTCTGGTGCAGGACATCGAAAGTCTGTTGGCCGAGGCGGTCGGCAAGACCAAAGGTGAACTGCATACCCTAGCGTCGGTGCAGCGACTGAATACCCGCATCACCTCAATCGTCCGCGGCTCCGAAATCGTCAAGGTAAAGATCTACGACCCGCGGGGGCTAACGATTTTCTCGACTGAACTAGCTCAAATTGGCGAAGACAAAAGCGGCAATGCCGGGTTCAATGCCGCTAGGACTGGCAGCATCTACAGCGAACTCGTCAATCGCGACAAATTCAGTTCGACAGAAGGTGTCATTGCTAACGTCGATCTAGTGTCGAGCTACATTCCTTTCGTACGGGATGGCGAGGTTTTTGCCGTTTTCGAGCAGTACCAGCACGTCGATAGGCTGCTCCGGCAGGTGGAACGCTCGGTCATCAAGACATTAACAGTCATCGTCGTTGTTTTTGCGATCCTGTATATCCTGCTGTTCTGGGTGGTGCTCCATGCCGAGAAAATCGTCAAGGCACAGGAGGCACAGCTTGAATCCGCCAATCGCGATCTTGACCGGCGCGTCGAGGAACGCACGCAGGCCTTGCGGGAAAGCGAGGGGCGGTTTCGCAGCCTGACGCAAATGTCCTCCGACTTTTATTGGGAAACCGACGCCGACCATCGCTTCAAGGTGCGGACCTACAGCTGCCGCGAAGCCGCGGATCAGGTTCTTCATGAGAAATCATTCATCGGCCAGTTGCGCTGGGAGGTACCTCACTTCAGCCCCGGCGAGGCTGAATGGCAGGCCCACCGTGAGGTGCTGGACGCGCATCTGCCCTTCAGGGACTTTGAAATTTCTCGCTACGGCGTCAACGGCAATGTCTCGAATGTTTCCGTCAGCGGCGACCCGCTCTTCGATGCGGACGGTTGCTTTTGTGGCTATCGTGGCGTTGGTCGCGACATCACCGAACAAAAGCAGGCGGAGAAAAGGCTGAAGTTGTACGCCGACCTGTTCGAGCAGACCAACGAGGCGATGCTCGTCACTGACAGCGACAATCGTATCATCCATACCAATGCGGCACTGACGCGGATCACCGGTTACAGCGCCGAGGAGCTTCTCGGGTGCAATCCGCGTATCCTTTCGTCGGGACAGACGTCCGCGGAGGTCTACGTGGAGATGTGGGCCGCCCTAGGCAGCAATGGCTACTGGTCTGGCGAAATATGGGACCGTCGCAAGAACGGCAGCGTCTATCCGAAGTGGCTGACCATCTCGGCGATGCGGGATGCGGAGGGGGTTGTGACGCATTATATCGGCCTGTTCATTGACATCACCGAACGCAAGCAGACCGAAGCACTCATTGATCATTTGGCGCACCACGATAATCTGACCAAGCTGTTCAACCGCCACAGCTTGCAGGGGCGGCTTGGCCAGGCACTGGCCACCGCGCAGCGAACGCGTGCGCCCCTGGCGGTGATGTTCATCGATATCGACCGCTTCAAGAGAGTCAACGACACCCTGGGCCATCATACGGGCGACCTGCTGCTTATTGAGGTGGCGGCGCGGCTGCGCGAGTGCGTGCGCGAGAGCGACATCGTGGCACGCCCCGGCGGCGACGAGTTCGTGGTCGTGTTGACCGGCATGGAAGATGCGCGAGATGCCTTCCCGGTGGGCAACCAGATCCTGCAGATGCTCGCTCAACCCTATCACCTGGCCAACCAGGTGCTGCAGATCACCCCGAGCATCGGCATCAGCATCTACCCTGATGACGGTATTTCTGTCGATGACTTGATGAAGAATGCCGACATGGCGATGTACCACGCCAAGTCGCAGGGCCGTAACAATCTGCAGTTCTTCACGGCGGCCATGAATGCCGCGGCGACCGAGCGCATGGCGATGGAACTCGAACTGCGGCAGGCCATCGAAACCGGTCAGCTCGAGCTGCATTACCAGCCGCAGGTGTGCACCCACAATGGCGCGGCCTGCGGAGTTGAGGCGTTGGTGCGCTGGCGGCATCCGCAGCGTGGCCTGATTTCCCCGCTGGCCTTCATACCGTTGGCCGAAGAAACCGGTCTGATCGAGCCGCTTGGCGCCTGGGTGCTGGAGGAGGCATGCCGGCAGTTCGCCATCTGGCGCGCGGAGGATGCGCCGATCCTGCGCATTGCGGTCAACTTATCGGCTCAACAACTGCGCTCGCCAGGGCTGCTGGCGCAGGTTGAGGACGTCATGGCCCGCTACCAATTGATACCCGGTGAACTCGAGCTGGAAGTGACCGAATCGGAGGCGATGAGCGACCCGGAACGGTCATTCGACACACTGCGCGCCCTGCGCGACTTGGGCGTCCAACTCGCCATCGACGATTTCGGTACCGGCTACTCTTCGCTGTCCTACCTCAAGCAGCTGCCCGTCCAGATC
This sequence comes from Magnetospirillum gryphiswaldense MSR-1 v2, assembly GCF_000513295.1. Lineage (NCBI taxonomy): Bacteria > Pseudomonadati > Pseudomonadota > Alphaproteobacteria > Rhodospirillales > Rhodospirillaceae > Magnetospirillum > Magnetospirillum gryphiswaldense. The sequence goes on along the minus strand of NC_023065.1, from coordinate 2,063,811 downwards.
CTCAAGATCGATCGTTCCTTCGTCAAGGACATCGAGACCGACGAGAACGACGCTTCCATCTGCGCCTCGATCCTCGCACTGGCGCACAGCCAGGGTCTCAAAGTCGTAGCCGAAGGCGTGGAAACCATGGCGCAGCGCGAGTTCCTCGCCGCCCACGCATGCGAATACCTGCAGGGCTACCTGTTTGCAAAGCCAGAACCTGCGGAGGTTTGCCTCGGAAGACTGCGGGAGCTTAGCATTGCCGCTGCGTCACCCTGAAAACTCGGCGCTGGTGGGGCGACTTCCCTCCAGCATGAACAAGTGGCAGGCCGGTTATGGCACAACTGGGCCATAGCGGACGCTCCAGCCGAGTGGCGGTTGCCGGGGGTACAGCGGTCAGATACCAACGGGTTGCGCACCTCTACCGCCAGCTTACGCTGTGCGGAGAAATAGGGTTCGCGGCAAATGGTGGCGTGCCCCCGCAACCAAATTAGATAGAAATATCAAACAATTAGCCGCCCCTCGGGGCGGCTTTTTGCGTTTGGACAATCGCCATGGACTCACCATGGACTCATCAGGAATCGAAATCCTGCGCAGGAGGGTCATGGCCTCGGCCCCAGCAAGGCCATCATCTCGGTGAGCCCAATGGCCTCCAGGCCATCCTTCAGAGGATATCGCTCGGTGCCGGGATAGACCACGAAACGGGCATCGGGCTTGATGTCGTCGCAGGCCAGCCAGAATCCCTTCGATGGCTGCGGTGACAGGCTGCGCTTGATCTCGATGGCCCATAGCCGGCCAGGTCCGGTGGACAGGATCAGATCCACCTCGGCGCCCGCCGACGTCCGGTAGAATCCGGCCTGGGCATTGTCCGGTGCTGCCGCCAGCAGGTTCTCGATGACATAGCCTTCCCAACTGCTCCCGGCGACCGGGTGCCCGAGAAGGTCTTCCATTGTTTCCAGCCCCAGCAGTGTATGCACGATGCCGCTGTCGCGGACGAAAACGCGAGGCGACTTGACCATGCGCTTGCCGGTATTGGACAACTGCCGTCGAGCATCCCTCTCGTCTTCGCTATACTCCACCGGCAGCGCCTCAAGTCGCCGCTCGGGGTAAATGCGCTTGCCATTCGCATCGACCAGATCGCTCTTCAGCCGACGCACCATCACCCGGGCGAGCTGGGGGTCACTTGGGAGGACGTTTCTCGCGAACCGCTGATCATCGAGGAGTTCGAGGAGTGCGGTGAAGGATTCGGTGTAGCCGTCGTGCGGCGTGGCGGTGAGAAACAGCTTGTGCTGGAAGTGTGGCGCGGCCAGACGAACCAGCCGTGTCCTGAGGCTTTCGACGGCATAGCGACCGACGGTCGGGGCGACGTTGTGAGCCTCGTCGATGATCAGCAGGTCGAACTTCCTGGGATGGCTGACGTGCGGGGGCAGTGCGTCCCGCAGAAGGCGCAAGCCTTCACCCTGCTTGGCCCAGTCCATCGACGTGATGAGACGGGGAAAAGACGTCCACGGATTGGCGTGCAGGCCTCGCTCGCGGCGCAGACACTTGACGTATTCCGTATCGACGATCCGGAACTCGAGACCGAACTTCTCCTGCATCTCGACGCGCCACTTTTCCTGTAACGAGGCTGGGCAAAGAACGAGAACTGTGCGGGCACGGTGCCGCAGTAGCATCTCCTGAACGACGAGACCGGCCTCGATGGTCTTACCGAGGCCGACATCGTCGGCGATCAGCAGATTGGTGCGCGCCATGTCGATCGCGCGCACGAGCGGATCCAACTGGTAGTCCTCAATGCTGACGCCGCTGCGGAATGGTGCCTGCAGATAGCCGCGATCGGCATTCGTCGCAGCCCCCCAAACCACCGCATCAAGAAACGCTTGAAGCGTCGAGGGGTCATCCAGTCCGGTCATGCGCGGCAGCCCGGCCCGCTCGATTACATGGGCTCCGGGCTCGAGCTCCCAGAGGACTTCGATCTCTTCACCCAGCGCATCCTCGTCGATTGAAGCCAGCCGGACGAGATGCCGCTTGGGGAGTCCGGGTGCAACCGAACCGCCTTCGACCTCGGAGACGATCCATTGGCGGCGGCGAACCTCGACCAACTGGCCCGGCTCTGGGGCAGTGGCGAGAGCGATGCCGGCGACCATTTCATCTGCGATCATCGACATGGATGGGCCCCATTCTTCTTGCGCGCATCGACGAGTTCAGCGATGCGGTCTGCGGCTTCGCGGGCGTCTTCGTGTTCCCAGATCCGGACCGTCTTCCAACCAAGAGCGTTCAGCCTCTGATCGGTATCTGCATCCCTGGATCGATTGGTTTCGATCTTCTCCCGCCAGAAATCGGCATTGCTCTTCGGCCAGGAAGCGTGCTCGGGACACCCGTGCCAGAAGCATCCGTCGACGAACACTGCTAGCCTCGCGCTGGTGAAAACGATATCGGCGACGCGTCTGGGCTTCGTCAGGAGCGGAACGTGGAGGCGATAGCGCAGCCCTTTGGCATGCAGAACCCTGCGGAGGTCGATCTCCGCTTGCGTGCCCTTCTGTCGCACGCGAGCCATCCGACGACTAGCGTCATGCGACGAGGGACTTACGCGCGTCATCCGCGACGGCTCCCTTCCTCTTCCTGGTCTTCTCAGCTTCGATCCCCAGATGGGCTGCGATGCTCCGGCCGATCACCTCGCCGAGAGTGACCGGAACCGCGTTCCCAATCATCCGTCCCAAGGCCTTGAAATGAACGGGATCCCCGTCGGGTATGAAGGAATAGGATTTGGGGAATCCTTGAAGAATCGCGCCCTCTCGCAGAGAGATGGCGCGGTCCTGTTCGGGATGTCCGAACCGACCGTTTCCGAAGCCGTAGAACTGGGTCGTCAAGGTCGGAGCGGGCTCATCCCATACCATCCGGCCATAGACGCCCGGATAGGTATGGCCCGTCTCACGCCGATGGCAGTCGGCAACGAGATGCTTTGGCCAGTCCCGCCATGTCCCGCCCGGTCGGGAGGCACGAATTCTTTCGAGGTTTAGGTCGGAGAGCTTGGATGCGGCATGCAGCACATCCTTCGGATGTGCGCCACCCTGAGTGATCGGCGTGAGTCTGCCGATCGCCGCGCGAACGGTCGTTGGGCGACCATGTGTCGGGGCGACCAGCTCAATGGAGCCGAGGCGGGAGGCTAGCAGTACCATGCGCCGTCGGTTCTGCGGCAGTCCGTACAGGGAGCAATCAACCACCCCCTGGTGGACGTGATATCCCATTTTCTGAAGGGTCTCGACGAAGTCTTCGAACACGGCGTGTTTAGCGACCGACGGCACATTCTCCATCGTGACCAGGTGTGGACGTGTGGCTTTGACCAGTCGTCCAAATTGGTAGAGCAGACCCCAGCGAGGGCTCCCAACGACATCGTAGCGCTGGGCATAGGTCGAGAAAGGCTGGCAGGGTGCGCAACCGGCGAGCACCCGGACTTCGGCGCTACCGAACAACTCTTTGAGGTTTTTCGGAGCGAAGCGCCCCACGTCTTCGTTGATGAAGCGCGCTGCATTGTTGGCTTCGAAGGGATGACGGCATGCTTCATCGACGTCAATACCCGCGACAACCCTGATGCCCTCCGAGATTAGGCCATGCGTAAGGCCCCCGGCCCCGCAGAAAAGGTCGACGCACGCGACATCAGCCATCCGCTTTCTCTCCCCCCGCATGCTTCCTTTTGTGTGAAACGGGCTCAGCCGCTTCGTTTTCCTTTTGATCGTCGGATGCTTTTCCGTTTCTCACCCAGTCATCGACTTCATCGGTCTTGAACTTCCAAAGCCTTCCGACCTTGTGGGCCGGCATGTCTTTCTTCGCGATCCACCCATAGACCGTGTCTTTGCTGACACCGAGATACTCAGCGATCTCCTCCACGGAGACCCATCGGTCAGACATGGCTAGGTCCTTCGAAAACCAGTTCAATGCACGCTTTAGCATGGCACTAAATCCAAGATCAGTAAACCCGATCAAGTGTGATTTAATCCGATTAGCTTGGAAAGAAGCCGATCCTTTCTTTGGATCGTAAACCCCCATCTAGCCGAGAGCTAGCCGGAGAGAGGTGGCAACGGAGTCGGCCGCCATCTTCACTGGTTCGGCAGCAAGGTGAGCATAACGCGCCGTGGTCTGCACCTGGGAATGCCCCAGCAGCTTGCCGATCATCGGCAGTCCCTGGCCATTCACCACAGCGACGGAGGCGAAGGTGTGGCGCAGATCGTGGATGCGTACGTCCTCGATCCCGGCCCGCTTGCGGATGCGCTGCCACGGCGGCTGAAGGTCGGTGAGGCGGGCGCCGGGCAGGGTGCCGGTGATGACCCAGGGGTTATCGGGCAGCCGGTCGATCTTGGACAAGGCGTCAACCGCCGGTGTGCCGATGTGGACGGTTTTTGCTCCGGTCTTCGAATCAGGTAAGTGCAGGGCGCTGTTTTCCAGATCGACGAAATCCCACTTCAGCGTCATGATCTCGCCCAACCGACAGCCGGTGAAGATCAGCAGGCGGATGGCGTTGATCGCCGACTGGCTCTCGATCCCGCTCAATTCGCACTGGCGCAGCACCTCGCCGAGTTTGGCCAGTTCCTGCTTGGACAGGTAACGCTCCCGCTTCTTCTCCGGGTACTTCTTGACGTGGCGGCAGGGGTTCGAGCCGTCGGGGCGTAGCCCCCAGACCTCGGCCAGATTGAACATCTTCGACAGCAGTTGGAGGCATCGGTTGGCCTGCACCGGGGCGAAGCGTAGATCGTGGTGGAGGCGGGCGATTTCGGCCCGGGTGATCGCCGCCACCTGGAGCTTGCCGGCGCGGGGATTGATGTAGGTCTTGAGGTAATAGCGGTAGCCGACCACCGTGCCCGGCTTGCAGTGGTGCTCGGCATGGTCGCTGAGAACCCGCTCCCCCAGTTCCTGCAAGGTTGGGTCGTGGCGGGCCTTGTCGCGGGCGGCGGCGGGGTCGTTGCCGTCCTGTACGGCTGCCAGCACCTTCATGGCCTCGGCCCGGGCCTTCTCGGTGGTCAGGATGCCGTGCATTCCAAGGCTCATTCGGCGGAACGTCCGGCCGGCTCGGTACTGCACCATGTAGGAGCGTTTGCCGCTGGGCAGGATGCGGACTCCGAACCCCGGCAGATCGCTGTCGAAGATGATGTAGTCCTTCTCCCGCGGCTCGGCTGCTTCGACGATTCGCTTGGTGATCTTGGGCATGGGGTAGGGGCCTTCAGGTGATGACGGTGGCCGCCGCGCGGCCTTCTTGCGGACCACACTGAAGGGTGCTTGAATAGATAATCAAGTCGAATCAATGGGTTGTCGAAATGGTGCGGAGTCTTTCGAAGCCATTCGCAATCAGAGCCCAGAGGGCTGGCACAATGCTGACGATGACGCGATTGGGGATCGCTTATCGTCATCCATCCATGGACTCCCCATGGACTCATGAGGGCACAAAATGCTGCGGTGTGGTGCGAAGAGGCGAGGGGGCAGGAACTTGGCTATCGCTTTAATATGGCGGAGAAAAGAGAAAACGTGAGTGGTGTGTGGAAATGCTGAGAAACACAAAATATGGGTCTCATAATCTGGAAGTAGCAGAGCGAAATCCTGCGAAGCGGAGTGACAGAGGAGCGAAAAGCTGGGTACGAGTTTCCGGTGGATGCATTTTCGATCAATCCCGCAGGAATCCGCCATTTTTCGCAGTTCTATGAACCCTCCTCAGTTCCCGGTCGAAGGCCCGCCGCCGCAGTTTCAGCATTTCTGCGACTTGGCCGAGATACGACCTTCAGGTAATTTGACAAAATGCCGATTGCTCAGGAAATGCATCTAATAAGAGAACCGGTGACGCCCATGCTACACTATTGCGATACAGAATTTAGCCGACTTCAATCCTTCCACCACTTCACATAGCCATCTGCAGTCAGCTCCATATCGGCGTTTGCGGGCGCGGATTTCTTCTTGCGGGCAGCGGGCTTCGGCTGGGACGGGGTCTCCATTGGCGGAGCCGGTGAGGCGACCATGTCCAAGCCGAACAGGGCGGCCACGTCGTCGGTCTCCAGGATGTTGGCCGAGGATGGAGGCGCCTTGGCCAGCGGGCCTCCTTGGCCGAAATCGGTGATCAGTTCGTGGTGATCGACGCCGCGCAGGGCGAACAGCAGTTCGGGCTGGTGGTCGAGGCGGGCGCCGATGCCGTAGAGCGTCGCCGCCACATGCTTGCACATGGAGGCCCAATCGGGGCAAGAGCAGGAGAACTTGATTTCCGAGGATTTGGGAAACAGGCCGGTGCCCGGGCGGCACAATCGTTCCATCACCGGCTTGGACAGTTTCCCCTGCAGCAGATCGACCAGCGAGTCGATGCTGTCGGCGCAGTCCTTGCGCAGAATTTGCCAATGGCTCTTGGGCAGGGGGTGGATGGTCACGGTCACCGCATAGAGGGACGATCCCGCGACCTGGGCGGTGACCTTGCCGGCAGTGATTTGAAGGTCGACCACCGACCCGTTGCGGACATAGCTACGCCCGCGCGGCAGGCGGCTGTCGTAATCGCCGAAGCTCTCCATGGTGTCGCACCATGCCTTGCCCCAGGCGGAGGAGGCGATGGTGCGGCCGGTGATGACCACCGGCGACACCGCCTGGCCGGCCTTGCGCCGCTTGACCATTTCCCGTTCGGCCTTCTTGCGCCGTTCGGCCACCGGGACATAGGGCGCCCATCGCACCATGCGTGTCACTCCTTCGCGACGGCGGCAAGATCAAGAGCGACGAGGCGCAGCAGGTCGTCATCCTTCATCTCGGTCAGGTTGATCTCGGCCGATCCGCTCAACAAATCCTCGGACAAGGATTTCTTGGCCTCGATCATGGCGTCAATCTTTTCCTCGACGGTGCCGGCGCAGACGAATTTATGGACCAGAACGTTGCGCTTCTGGCCGATGCGGTAGGCGCGGTCGGTTGCCTGGTTTTCCACCGCCGGATTCCACCAGCGGTCGAAATGCACCACATGCGAGGCGGCGGTCAGGGTCAGGCCGGACCCGCCAGCCTTCAGCGACAGCACAAAAAACGGAACAGTCTCATCTTCCTGAAATGCCTGGACCAGGGACTTGCGCTCCTTGACCGGCGTGTCTCCATGCAGTACCAGCCCGCGCCGGCCAAAAATGCCGGACAGGAAGGCCTCCAGCGGCGCCGTCACCTCGCGGAACTGGGTGAACACCAGCATTTTGTCCTGGCGGGCAGCCACCACCTCGGCGATTTCCCGCAGGCGTGACCATTTGCCGCTGTCGTCTTCGGCCCAATCCCCATCATTCAGCCATTGCGAGGGGTGATTACAGATCTGCTTGAGCCGCATCATGGTGGCCAGCACCAGCCCCTTGCGCTGAATGCCCGAGGCATTATTCAGTGCTTCGGCTAGATCCTCCACCGTCTGGGCGTACAGCGCCGCCTGTTTGCGGCTTAGCAGGCAATGAGCCTTGATTTCGGTCTTGTCGGGCAGGTCGGCGATCACGGATTTGTCAGTCTTCATGCGGCGCAGGATGTAGGGCCGCACCAACTCGCGCAGCGGGCCAAAGGCGTTGTGTTCGCGCGCGGCCAGGACCTTGGCGTAACTGGAGAACTGCTTGGCGCTGCCCAGCAGGCCAGGATTGATGACGTCGAAGATCGACCACAGATCGCCCAGGTGGTTTTCCACCGGCGTGCCGGTCAGCGCGATGCGCGCCGCGGCGTTGATGGATTTGACCGCCTTGGTTTGTTTGGCCTTGGGGTTCTTGATGGCCTGGGCCTCGTCCAGAACCAGGTAATTCCAGTCAGTGGCGGTCAGCACCGGCAAGCGCAACAGCGTGCCATAGGAGGTGATGACCAGATCGACGTCATCGAAGCCATCCAACTGTTTGATCCGGTCCGCCGGCATCGCCGAAGGATGAAAGATCAGGGCGCGCAGATCGGGAGCGAAGCGGTCGATCTCCGCTGCCCAATTAGCCAGCAGCGAGGCCGGAGCCACCAGCAGGGAGGGGCCTTTGCCCCGATGCGTCAGCAGCAGCGCCAGCACCTGGATGGTCTTGCCCAGGCCCATGTCGTCGGCCAGGCAGGCGCCCAGCCCCAACCCGGTCAGCAGGTGCAGCCAGTGGACGCCGACCTTCTGATAGGGCCGCAGGGTCGCCTTCAACATCGGCAGCGGCTCGGCGAGGGCTGCGGGGTCGCGTAACGCCTTCAGGGTCTCGGCCAGCCACGGGCCTGCGGTGACTTGCGACCATTGGCGGGTGGCCTCGTCGGGGCTGTCTTCGGCGATAGCGGCGCCGGCCAGCAGGCGCATGGCCTCGGCGAAGCTCAGGCCGTCACGTTCGGCCATGGCCTCGGCGTCCTGGAAACGCCGCAGCTCGCGGTCCAGACGGTCGCGGTCGACCTCCACCCATTGGCCGCGCAACAGCACCAGCGAGTCGGTCCCCGTCAGCAAAATATCCATGTCCTCGGCCGACAGCGTCTCGCCGTTCAGGGTCACTTCCATGCGAAAGTCCAGCAACCCGTCCAGGCCCAGCGCCGTGGGCTGACGGCTGCCGATGGCGGCGGTGACCTTGGGCCGCGGCGGTCGGGCGGCGGCCCATCCCGCCGGCATGCGCACGATCACCCCGGCGGCGTCGAGATCGGGCACGCTGCCCATGAATCGGGCGGCGTCGGACGGCGTCCAGCGCAAGGGATGGTAGATTTCTCCGTCCTCGACCATCGCCTTCAGCCAGGGGCAGGACTGGCTGGCACGGCTTACCGGGATTAGCAGGTTCAGCAACCGCGGACGGTCGGCGGCATAATCGTGCAGCGCCTGGCCCAACGGTACATGCCGTGCCTGGCCGCTGGCTGCCAGCTCGGTGGTATAGGTGGCCATGAAGGCGAAGGGAAAATCGGGGTCGCGGCGGTTCTCCGCCAGATTGAAATGGACCCGTCCCACCGTGTTCCAGGTCGGGTTCAAGGAAGACAGAAAGGCCTGCAAGTCCGAGCCAGCAGAGCTCGCCACCGCCGCCACAATCTCATCCCACAGGGCGCGTAGCACCGAGGGGGTCAGGTATTCGGCCCCTTTCATCATCGGCGCGGTGAGCGCCAGGGTCGCCAGTTCGGCCTCGGTCGGAGGCGGAATATCGGTGGAGGCCTGATGGCACAAGGCCGACACGGCGCGGCGGACAAAATCGCGCCACCATAACAGGGGCGGCGGCAACGCCTTGGCAGTTCCGGCTCCCAGATGCAGCAAGCCGTGACCGGCTCCGCGTGCAAAAGCCGTGGCCAGCGGGTCGCCGCCGGAGTCCAGCAGCAGGTGTCCGTGGGGCGTCAAGCGCAGGGCGGGTTCGTCAATGGCGGAAGGCGAGGGCAATGTCACGACGATGAGCTCCCGCGATTATCGTTCGGACAGCCAGTCGCGGATCTCGGGCAGCAGCGCCTCGATGTCGGCCAGTGCCGCCTCGACGTCGCCCGGATCGGGCATGGCCGGGAACCAGCCGCCGGGGCTGGGGTAGCGCCACGCCGTGGCCGCCGCCGACAGGTTATCCAGGCCCAACAGATCTTCCTTGAAAACATGGCCGTCGGGAAGGGAGCCGGCGGCCTGTCCGATATTGTGGGTGCGGCCGACGGCGAGTCCTTCGCCTTCGCAGACCGCCCGTGTCATCTTCTCCGCAGCCTGCTGGGCATGGAAGATCGCCTGATCGGGCATTTCGGGAAGCAACCGTCGCGCGGCTTCAATGTCGCGCTCGGCAGCGGTCATCAGGGCGGAGAGGCGCCGGTTCGTCATTGGCTGACCGCCTGACCGCGCCAGCGGTCACGGAAGGGAGAGCCGGGGCTGGCATATAGCAACCGGCCTGCGCTGTCCGCCGCATGGGCAATGGTGCCGGGCCGTTGCCGTTCAGCCTCGAAATCGGCGAGGCGGCAGGGCACGACGTCGACGCCGATGCCGCAGCCCGCCACCGGCGCATAGGCGGCGAAATAGTCCGGGGGGCCGCTTTCGTCGTTGGGCAGGATGACCAAAAGGTCGAAATCACTGTCCGGGCGTGCCGATCCGGCGGCGCGGCTGCCGAACAGGAAAAGGGCCACCGGACGGAGCGCCGTCTTGAGGCGTCCAACCAGGAATGACAACGCCGCGTCCTCGTTGCGGAACGGGCCGATGTTGCGGATCGCGGTGTCGCCACCGGTTCCCGGAACCAGGGACGGGCGTGTGCGGATGAATTCCAGCATGGCCGCCGTCATGCCCGGATCATCCTTGATGGCGTTGACGAGTTCGCGGACGGCATGTTGCCGATCGGGCTTTACCCGGAAGGTGATCGTGGGGGTGGACATGCGGAGCGTTCCAGCCTTGTGACACGGACTTTCATATGTGTAATACGCAGCCGTGACGCAGGCAAGAGCTCGTATGGAAAGCACCCTGTGGTCCGATGTTCCTGCGCTCATTGCCATCGATCCATGGACTCCTCATGGACTCAATGAGGCACAAAATGTAGCGCGTCGGTGCGAAAGGGAGAGTGGGTTTGATATGGGCTATCGCTTTGATATGGCGGAGAAAAGCGAAAACGTGAGTGGCGTGTGGAAGTCCCGAGAAACACAAAATATGGGTCTCATAACCTGAAGGTCGCAGGTTCAAATCCTGCCCCCGCAACCAAATTAGCCCGCAATCTCAACAGGTTGCGGGCTTTTTGATTCTTGGCCCTAAGCGCACCAACCGCCGCTGGTAGCACCGTGGTAGCAAGAGGGCGCTAAACCCCGAGAAGCAACGGAGATCGGCCAAGGGCTTGGGCCAAGTTGGCTGGCGAATGGCCTCATGTGGAGCTGGAAAGCTTCTGAATGGGTATTCTCCTGGGAATCCTTTTGCCACCCAAAGTTGGCACTAACTCGAAGACCTCACGCTTGTTCTCGGGGCCGTAGCTGACATGGATGGGGCGGTCGCGGCCGTAGAAGTACAGGCGGTCGAAGGGCGTATTGGCTGCCACCCACTTCGCTACCTCGAGCATGTCTTCATCATCGACGATGAAGTCGCAGGCGGCTCCAAGGCGCGGGCAGATGGGCTTTCCTGTTCGAGTGATTTCGTGAGCAGCGTGCTGGTCCAGTGGAGGCGAGGTAACACCGGTTTACTGAATACACGCCGAATCGTGACCGAAGTTCACGATTTGGGGAGTATTCGTTGGCAGTTCGTTGGGGTCAAGCAAAACGTGAAGTCGCGGCCCTCTGGCCTTTGATTTCCTTGCGTCTTGCTGAGACGACTATCAGGCAAATCTGGCTTGAATTTAAGGCATCTGGTCAAGTGACCAGTTGTCAAAGCAAGTTCTATGCCCAGGTCAATGCCCGCCTAAACAGCCCGCTTCTGCCGTCATCCAGCCCGTCTACAGGTCGCGACCTTGTAGCCCTGGCTGCTTCTCTCCTCCCCGTGACCGTTTCGGTCAACCGCCAGAACGTGGCGCATCCGGCTTCCTCCCAGGAAGCCGGCCCCACTGCCACGTTCGATCACAACGCTCGGGCCGATCTGGACGAGCAATGGTAACGGGAGCACTTACAAATGCAGGTTGAAATGATCCTTCAGGGCAAGGGCGGTGTCGGCAAATCGCTGATCGCCTCGTTGCTGGCGCAATACATCAGCACGCCCGACCTCAAGCCTTTGTGCCTGGACACCGATCCGGTCAACGCCACTTTCAGCGGCTATCGGGCCTTCGATGTCGAAACCCTCGATATCATGGAAGGTGACGACATTAACCCGCGCACCTTCGATCACCTGATCGAGCGGATCATGACCGGCAGCGGCGAACGCATGGTCATCGACAATGGTGCCAGCACATTCGTTCCGTTGTGCAGCTACCTGCTGCAAAACGACGTGGCCGGTCTGCTGACCGAAGCCGGGCATTCGATCCGCCTTCACTCGGTGATTACCGGTGGCCAAGCCCTGGCCGACACCATCGAAGGCTTTTCGTCGCTGTGCCGCAACATCCCCGCCGCCCCGGTCGTCGTCTGGCTGAACGAGTATTTCGGCAAGGCCGTCCACAACGGCAAGGGCTTCGAGGACAGCAAGGTCTACGACAAGCATAAGGGGCGGGTTGAGGCCCTGGTGACCATTCCGGCGGTCAAGCCGGAAACCTTCGGCCTGGACATGAACAAGATCATGACCCGGCGCCTGACCTTCGATGAGGCGGTGGCCAGCCCCGATTTCACCATCATGGAGCGTCAGCGCCTCAAGATGATGAAGCGGACACTGTTCGCCAACATGGCCAAGGCGAACCTGTAATGGATACGCCGATCTTCGACCCTGAAACGGGCGAAGTTCTGCAAGCTGGCGGCGACACGCCGCCAGCGATGCAGGCCATGAGCCTGGACGAGGCCCGCGCCATGCTGGTGCGGGCGCATGGCGTTGCCGTGTCCAGCGACGATCCGATCCTGATGCTGGTCAGCCTGCATCAGGGCTTCATCGCCGATTACGAGGCCATGCTGAAGCGTCACGACGGCGCCATCCGGGGTTTTCTCGGCGCCACCGGCGAAGCCTGCGCCGAAGCGGTGGAAAACGTTCTGGCCAGCCTCAAGGACAAGACGGTGAAGGCGTCCATCGACAACGCCTTCGCCCTGGTCGAACGCCAAGCCGTCACCATGGAACAGCTTCGCGCCGAACTGCGCCGGCACCGCCGCGTTCACATCGTCCTCACCGTTCTCACCCTGCTCGGCGCCGGTCTGGTTGCCGGCACCCTCACCCTGTTCATCCGTTGAAAGACACCATCATGACCAAGAAGCAAATTCTCTTCCTCGGCGCCTTCGTCGTCACCCTGGCGGCGGCCTTCGCCCTGCCGGCACTGGCGGCGGACGCCGATTGGGTGCAACCGCTCAATGAAGGCGTCACCTCGCTGACCGCGTCCCTGGTGGCCATCGCCGGCGGCGTCATCGGTCTGTGCATCGTCGGCTTCGCCATCTGGTCGGCGGTCAAGCAGCGGCTGGAAGGCCCGGTGCTGGTGACCTTATTCGCCTGCGGCCTGCTGGTCGGCATCGGCCCCGCCGCCATCATCTGGTGGATCGACTTGATGAAGCAAGGCCAGGGCTGACCGTCATGAAAGCGCGGTCGGTCATCTTCACCCATGTCCAATATCCCATGACCATCTTCGGTCTGCCGCCCATCCTCACCATCCTCAGTCTGGCCGGCGGCGCCGTCGCCTATGTGGTCCTGGTCCTGGCCGGCGCCGTCCCCATCGCCCTGATCGGGGCGGCGGTGGTGACGGTGATCGGCTTGGTCAAAACCCATCGGCTGGGACGGACCGACCGCCACATCGAATCCGCTGTTCTCAGCACCTTCAAATTCTGGGGCTTCTCTTCCCGCCGAGGGCTACTCACCGGAGCGTTCCCCAAGCAACGCTCCCACACCGGGGGCCGCTCATGAGTCTGTGGCCGCTCGCGCTCGGCATGGGAAGCGCCGCCCTGGCCGCCAGCACCTTGATGGTGCCGGCGGCCAGGCGGCTGTCCTTCGGCTCGGTCGCCTTCGACTGGCTGGGCCAGGAACTGGAACTGGATCGCATCGATCCCGACGGCATGACCGTGCGGACCAAGGCCGGCACGCTCATGCGCGCCTACCGCATCGGCGGCATGGCCTATGACACCAAGCCGGAAGGGGAACAATTCGCGCTGCATCAGGGCCGCACCGATTTCATTCACGCCTGCGCCTCGCGGGGCGTGGTCATGCGCAACTTCGCCGTCAAACGCCGCAAGGAAACCCTGCTGGGCACCACCTGGCCGTCGCCGGCGTTGCAGGAGATCGGCGATGCCGAAGCCGAACGCTACCGCAATTCCTGGGCCTTGCGCCGGTACATGACCTTGCAAGCCCCGGACATGACCAAGCTGGAAGAAGCCGACGAGAAGGTGGCTGCGTTGATGGCCAAATACCAGCCGGAACGGCTGGAACGTCCGCTCGATCCGCTGGGCGACTGCCCGTTGACCGGCTTCCTCAATTTCCTGGTTTGCGGCGATCTGCGCGACGATTTGCGCGCCGTGTCGTCGAACATCTCGGCCAATCTGCAAGCATCCTCACCGCTCTTCGACAAGGCCAGCGGGCAATTCACCATCCATCTGCCGCACCCCTGGCTGCACCGGATTATGGCCGTGCATGAATGGCCGGACCTGATGTCGGGCCACCTGCTGCACGAGCTGATGGCCATCGCCGGCGAGATCGAAGTGTCGCAAGTCTGCGTGCCGCTCAACCGCGACACCGAAGTGATGCTGTTGAAGCGGGCGGCCAACAATCCGTTGGCGTCGGCCATGGCCAAGGCCGAAGCCCTGGCCTGCATCGAAATCCTGCAACAGGGCAAGACCTCGCGCCTGAACACCCAGGCGGCGATCACCATGCGGGCGCGAACGGCGGAAGAAATCGAAACCCTGACGGCGACCATCGCCCGCATCCTCGGCAATCGCCGCGTCACCTATTCGGTGCAGACCAGAGAAGCGGCGGTGATGTGGTTCAACCGCATGCCGGAACGGGAAAGGCTGGTGCGCCCGCTCAAGCTGATGGGCGAGAACGTGGCGGCGATCTGGCCGTTTGAAAGCGCCCCGGTCGGTCTGGCCGAATCTCCCTTCGGCCCGGCGCCGGTGCGCAGCTTCACCACCGGCGGCGGCCAGGATTATGCCTTCCAGTTTCACTGCAAGAACGAGGAAAAGGCCCTGGCCAATTTCCTTGTCGTCGCCCCGGCGGGTGTCGGCAAGACCAGCCTGATTATGCATCTGCTGGGCGGCTTGGCGAAATTCGACCGGGTGCGATCCTTCGTGCTCGATTCCAAGGAAGGGGCGCGCTTCACCGTCGAAGCCATGGGCGGCCAGTATCAGCCCTTCGACAAACTGGCGCTCAATCCCCTCGATATCGAGGATACGGGGCTGAACCGCCAGCGCCTGGCGCTGCAAGTGCGGTCCATGTTGGGCGATGCCGGCCAGGATGACGGCATCGAGGACATTTTGTCCCATGTGGTCGAAACCGCCTTCACCCTGCCCATCGAGGCGCGGACCTTCGACAAAATCTTTCCCCTGACCTTTCCTGCGCAAAGCAATGCGCGCAAGGTCTTCGCCCGCTGGGTCACCGACCAGCGCGAGCGGACCGGGCTTTATGCCAACACCTTCAACGCGCCCCGCGACAGCCTTGCCAGTGTCCTGAGCCAGTCGTTCATGACCGGCATCAACATGAACGAGGCACTGGAAGACCCCACCCTTGGTCCGCCCGTCGTCGCCCATATCGCCAGCGCCATCGAGCGTCTGGCTAGATCCGGTCGCACCCGTGGTTTCGCCATCTTCATCGACGAAGCGGCCAAGCTGCTGCTCAACCCGGCCTTCTGCGCCCTGGCGGCGGAAATGTACCGCGAATACCGCAAGTTCGGCGGCGCCGTCGGCATGGCCTTCCAAGACCCCGGCGCCCTGCACAAATCGGGCATCGCCGATGCGGTGATCGAGAACACCGCGTCGTTCTTCTTCTTTCCCAATCCACAGGGCAACCGCAAGGCCTATGCCGCCTTCAATCTGAACGACGAGCAAGAGGCTTTCATCTTCGGCGCCAGCGAGGGCCGCAAGGTGCTGCTGGTCAAACGCGACGCAGCCACCGGTTTCGAGGAATCGGTGATCCTCGACGTCAATCTGGCGCCGCTGGGCAAGCCGCTTCGTTTCTACCGCTCCGGCCCCGACGCCGTGCGCGATCTGCTCAGAATTCAAGAACAGTGGGGGGACCAATGGCCCGCAAATATCTGATTGCCGGCGTTGCTGCCATTTCCCTGGTCGTCGCCGTGCCGATGGCACGGGCCGATTACCCGGTGTTCGACGGCACCATGGTCGGCAAGGCGATTGAGCAAATCAAGGAAATGAAGGCTTCGGTGGCTGCTGAGTTGCAGCAACTGGCCGAGCTCAAAGAATCCGTGATGTTCCTCAACGATATCAGCAAGTTCGTCAACGAGGTGTCGGACGCCATCGGTGAGATCACCAATATCACCCTGCCGATCCCCAACATCATGAAGATGCAGGCGCAAATCAAAAGCGACATTCGCTGCCTGATGCCCGACGGCATGGGCTGGGGCATCAAGTTCACGGATTTGAACCTTGCCTCCATTTGCGAAACCTCGGGCAAGTACCGCGACGCCCTGTTCGTCAACCAAGACAAACTGGCCAACCTGCCGTTCAACGAGCAAAAGGCGCTTCGCCATGCCGCCGCCGCCCATCGTAGCGCCCTGCTGGCCGACACTTCGGTCAGAAGCTTGGCGCAAGCAGATGTGCAGCTTCAGCAAGCGGAAAAGCTGTCCGACGCTGCCGACGATCTGCAAGCCAATTTAGGCCAGGCGAAAACCGTGCAAGAGCGCCTGCACGTCCAGGCGCAGACGGAAATCCTGCAAGCCCGCGCCATGGCCAGCCAGAACCAGCTTCTAGCGCAGATGCTGAAGCTGCAAGCCGCCGGCCAAATCAAGGCCGGCCTGCCGGTGGATGATCTGAAGCTGGAAGAGGAGGGCGATCAGTGAACGCGCCGTCAGGGGCCGAATATTTTATTTCGGATACCACGGGCAGCCTTTACCGCAATCGGGTTCTCGTAGTGCTCGCCCAGCATCATGGCTTCGGCAGCATACGAACCGCCAAGAGGACGGTTCTTGGAGGCTTTTCCTTTCAAGAACAGGGAAAGCATCACGAGCGCCACCAGGGTCATCAATCCCCAGCGCAAAACCTCAACGACAGCTTCGTAAGCCCGGACCACGAAAAGGACCGCATCGGCATAAAGCCGCTCGGCCCAGGCCATGCTGGCAGCCATCCATCCGGTGGTTGCGCCGTGCTGCACCGTTTCACCGGCAAAAGCATCCCCAACCACTACGACAAGGCTCACAGCCATGGATAACACCAAAGATTTGGCCAGCACGTGCTGGACCTGCAAGCCGCTGGAAAAATATGTCGAGCTTACCCAGTCCTTTACCAACGATCTCAGCACGACGTTGTACGAACCGATGCTCATGTTGTTCGCCTCTCTGGCCGGACTTTGGGTCGTCGTGTCTGCCATAAAATTGCCGCTACGGCTTACCGACAAATGGAAAGTAATTCAGGATTTTGTCTTTATCACGATAACGGGGCTACTACTGGGCAGTCAAGCCAACGCCCTGATTTCATATGTCTATTCATCCGCACTTGCGATCATGGGCGGCTCATCGGCGGCGGTCTTTTCCATTGCCGGCGACGGCCAAGCCAGCACCGGTAAAACCGGACTGGTGGCGCTGGCCGCCAACGGCGAACTTGCCGTTGTCAAGGTCTTCCAGGCGGCGGAAACCATCGCCAAAGCCGGGGCGCTGTACGAAATCCAGAACTATGTCTATGCCATCGTTCTGGTGGTTCCTTACTTCCTGCTGGTCGTGGCCTATTCGGCCCAAGTGGTTGTCGCCATCTTTCGTGCCACCATGGTCGGCGTTTTCGCCCCTTTCCTGTTCATGGCCTTCGCCTTCGGCTGGGGCCGCGACATGGCCAAGGCAGGCGTAAAAACCCTGCTGGCCTCGATCCTGGTCCTGTTCGCCTGTACCGCAGCCCTCGCCTTGACCATCTACGGCGTGAAGGGCCTGCCCATTGAGCCCACCGATTTGGTGGGTGACAAGCTCAACGATTTCGCCTCGCTCGGAAATCCAGACTTCCTGGTGATCCTGTTCCTCGGCTGGGCCGGCACGGCGTTGATCGCCGAGGGTACGGCGATTGCCAATTCCATCGCTCAAACCGCCCTGACCAATACCGCCGCCGGCATCATGACCGCCGGGGCCACCGCCAGCGCCATGTTGGGCATGAAGAAAAGCGGTCAAGTCGCCAGTGCGCTGGGCGGCCCCGCCCTGGATATAGCCAAAACCCAGACTTCAAGCCTCGTCGACAAATTCAAGAACATCAACAAGCCCGGCGGCGGGGCCTAACGGCCCGCCCGTGTGCTGTTTCACGACAGGAGAAAGTGATGAAAGCTTTGTATCTGAGCCTCTTCCTTGCCGTCACCTTGACCGCCTGCGGCAGCAGCCGGGAAATCCAGAAGGACGGCAGCGGCACCGACGAGATGCTGAAAAGCCCGTGCGTCTGCGTGCCGGTGCCCTATGACGCCCCGGGTTACGAGTGGGTGTCGTGATGCACCGCTTGCCCTGGCTGAAACGCTTGTTCAAAGGCAAAGCCCGCCGACGCCGGCGACCGGCCTTATTCAATCCGGTCGATCACAGCGCCGTGCGCGCTGCCGATCCCTATGCCTTCGAGGCGGCACACCGCCGGCTGGCCTGGATGCTGCGCTTGACGGTGATGGTGGTGGTCGGCCTGGGCGGTGTGGTCATCGTCCAGGCCTCGGCGATCTCCACCCTGGTGCCGTTGAAGGAAGTCCAACTCGGTCTGGTCCGTATCGAACAGCATGGCGGCAAGACCGTGCCGGTCGATCCCGCCACCATGGTCCGGGTGCTGCCGATCACCAAGGACACGCCTGGGTTCGATCTGCTGATGGAAAGCTTCGTGCGGCGCTACGTCCGCATCCTGCTGGAAATCGACACCGCGTCCCAAGGCGACCGCATGCGCGAAGCCAACATGCATTCGGACACCACCTGGTGGAAGAAATTCACCGACGAACGGCTGAAGGAAATCACCACCGCGCTCGACACCAAGCTCAACCGTTCCGTCGTCGTCGAAAGCGCTGACCGTATTTCCTTCCGCGACAATATCGGGCGCTACGCCGTCGATATCGTCCAGACCGACGAACGCGGCGGCAAGGTGGTCGAGACCCGCAAGCTGCGGGCTTATCTGGCCGTCACCTCACGCCCGCATACGGTGCGGGAAAGCGAAAAATTCGAAAATCCATTGGGGCTGCGCGTCCTTGATGTCTCGCTCAAGGAAAGGGGGAATTCATGATCGTTATCGCTGTTGGCGCCCTGGCGCTGCTGGGCTTGGCCGTGATGCCGGCGGAAGCGCAAACCCCGTTCGGCGGCAAGGGCCAGCCGGTGCCGGCGACACCGCCGGCGAAGGCGCAGCCGGCCCCGGCCCCGCCGCAATCCACCGTCCCGGCACAGCAACAGCCCGTTGCTCGGGTGCCCATGTCGCCGGACATGAAGCAACAGGCGGAATTCCAGGCCGAAGGCGTGTTTCCCGAAATGAACCGCCCCGGCGCCGGCGGTCAGGTACAGGACGCTTGGAGCGATGCCGAACCGCGCCAGGGCGTCTATGTGCAGCGGCTGTGCGAAGACTGCGTTTACAAGGTCCGCACCCGCGAATTCATGACCACCACGGTGATCCTGCCCGAAGATGCGGTGATCACCAGCGCCGATCCGGGCGATGCAATCGGCTTCTCGGTCAAGATCAAGGCCACCAACAAGCTGGCGATCCGGCCCGCCAGTTGGGGCCAGGACACCAACGTCAACGTCTACACCAAATCGGGGGCGGTCTATCCGCTCTATGTCCGGTCCGAAACGGTCAATTCCATGAACGTCCCCGACCTTGTCGTGAAGATCGTCGGTCGGGAGAAGCCGGCGGCAATCGAGGCGCCGGCACCGGTGGTTGACGACACGGAAAAGAAGGAGCCGGCCAAGCCAGGGGCGTCGGCGCTGCAACAAGGTGCCGTCCCCAAGAAGGATTTCGTCCGCCACGTGCCGGTGGACCCGGCCAAGTTCCACGGCTGGGGCGATTACAAGCTGTCGGGCGATGAGGAACTGAAGCCGGAAACCATCTGGCGCGATGACTTTTTCACCTATGTCCGCTACGGCGCCAAGTGGAACGGCATGGAATTGTCCAGCGGGTTCGTCACCGTCGATGGCATCGACGAGTTGGTGAATTCCCGCGTCGAAGGCTCGGTGTTCATCATCGAAAGCACGGCGCCGCTGATCACCCTGAAGAACGGCAAGCGCTTCCTGTGCATCCAGTACACCGCCGGGGCGAAGGCCTGATGTCGGCGTTCTGCGATCTCGCCTTGGCCCTGGGCCTGACCTTGTCGGGCGCTTGCCAGCCGGCGGCGGCACCGGTTGATCCGCTGCCGGCGGATGATCCGGCGGCATGGACGCATCGCCCGCCGGCGCCGAAGGAGGAACCGAAGCCGGCGCCGGTGATGCCGCCGGTGATCATCCAGAAGGAAGTCATCCGAGAAGTGCAAGTGCCGGCACCGGTACCGGTAGCGGCTCCGGCGGCGCCGGCGCCGCCCGCTCCCGATCCGTTGGAACTGGCGGTGCGGGCCAGCTATCTGCACCGCTCTGCCGGGGCGCCGCCGTCGGCGGTTTCCCTGGTGTCACTGCCCGATGCCGGCACCGACCTACCCCACTCCCCGATTCTGCCCATGGGCACAGGTGCGGGCGGACGTGGCGCCGGCGGGACCGAATACGAAGAAACCGGCCTGACCTCGACCAGACCGGTGGACAACACCCGCATCATCACCACCGACCGTTACATCACCGGCATCCTGGAAACCGGCATCAACACCCAACTGGACGGCTCCACCGGCGGCCCGGTGGTGATCCAGGTGAGCCGTGACACCTTCGGCTATCACGGTCGCAACATCCTGATCCCCAAGGGCTCGCGTCTGGTCTGCGCCTTCAAGAGCCTGGACAAGGTCGGTTCCAGCCGGGCGCCGTTGCGCTGCACCCGCATTCTGCTGGCGGAAAGCCGGGCGGAAATCTTCGGCATGAAAGCCCTGATCGCCGACCAGCAGGGCCAGCCCGGCGTATCCGGTGAAGTGGATAACCGCTTCGCCGAACGCTACGGCACCGCCTTTATCCTGGCAGGCATCTCGGCGGCGGTCCGGGCGGCCACCGCCAACACCAGCACCACCAGTTCCAGCAGCACCGCCTCGGCCACGGGTTCTTCCTCGACGTTTTCCGGCAATGGCGGGGCGCTGAGCGAAGGCGGGGCGGAATTGTCGCAGCGCCTTGGCGAGATCACCGCCGCCACCTTGGAACAGACCATCAATCTCACCCCGATCCTGAAGGTGGCACAGGGCACCCGTGTGCAAATCCGCCCCGACACCGACTGGTACATCACCGAAATGGAGTAAGGCCATGCGTATGAAATTCGCGGCGGCACTGGTCGCCCTATTATCCCTGTCGTCACCCTGTTTTGCCCAAACCCCGCCGGCGACGACTACCCCCGGAACGGGGGCCGCCGACAAGGTGGCGGTGCCGATCTGGCCGGTGAGTACCGTCGCCCTGCCAGAACAGGCGGTGCCCGCCTCGTTCTCGCTCGGGCAAATCGAAGGCGTCGATCCGGCGCTGCTGTCGGGCGTCACCGCCAAGGGCTTCGCCCGCAAGGTCGCGGTTGAAAACCAATCCATCGGCCAAATCCTGGTCATGTCGGTGGCCAAGGGCGAGCGCGAGGAAACCATCTCGACGGAAGGTCTGACGGCGCAATTCGACGCCAAGGACACCAATCAGCTTTTCCCGGAAAAGACCATGGAGGTCTCGGGTTCCAAATCCGCCCTGGTGGCGGCGCTGGAACGCCTTGCCGCGCCGAAAGCGGACGACAAGGAAAAGCGCGAGATCAAGGACGACGTGTCGGAAAACCCGGCTTCCGGCAGTGGCGACAACAATTCCGAAGCGGCGGGCTACAAAACTCCGACCGTCACCGCCGCGCCGGCCACCGAAGAAAAGGAGCCGGTGACCGAATACCGCAACAACACCGCCGAATGCCCGGTACGAATTGACCTGGTGCAGGAAACCGCCTTCCAGCAAAGCAAGGTCCAGACCTTCACCGATGGCGCGCTGACCAATGACGGCGAATGCACCGACGGCGCCGCCAGCTATCCCCTGAAGAAATCCTATCCGTCGTGCCCGATCGACATTGTGGACATAGCCAACATGAAGGCTTGGCCGCAATTCCAGTGGTACTACATCGACGATGCCGGCGAAAACCACCCGGTCGGCGAATGCCAGAAGGACGAGGAAACGGTCTACACCGTGACCGAGGACGAGGCGGAATGCCCGATCTACCTGGACTTCGTCGATAACAAGGCCGTACCGCAGGCGGCTTTGGTCTACATCAATCGCAACAACGCCAAGACCCAGGCGCGAGGCTGCGAGAACTCGACCAAGTCGGCGGCGCTGACCATGACCGAGAATCCGGCCAATTGCCCCCTTCGCCACGACTATGCCGGCGGTCGGTCCTATGAACTGTCCATGTGGACCTATTTGCGCGACGGCGTCACCT
This sequence comes from Magnetospirillum gryphiswaldense MSR-1 v2, assembly GCF_000513295.1. NCBI lineage: Bacteria > Pseudomonadati > Pseudomonadota > Alphaproteobacteria > Rhodospirillales > Rhodospirillaceae > Magnetospirillum > Magnetospirillum gryphiswaldense. The sequence goes on along the minus strand of NC_023065.1, from coordinate 2,041,746 downwards.
ATCAGGCCGCGCCCTGTACCGACACTGGTCGCAGCTTCCAGCACGAGAAGATTTATCTGGATGCCGGCGGCAACAACATCTGCCCGGCCATCACCAATCTGACGACCAAGACGGCGATCCAGCAATATCGCATCAGCATTACCGTCGATGGGGTGCCCCAATTCGTCGGCGAATGCGCCCCCGATACGACAACATCGTCGATTCTGTCCACGACGGACGACTGCATGGACCCGTCGAAATGGACCCACGACCTGGCGGCCAACATCTCGTATGGCCAGGAGCGTTTTTACTACCTGAAAACCAATGGTCAGCGGGAATACGTCACCACCTGCAAGACGTCATCGGTGAGCTATCCGCATAGCGTCACCATCACCGGCTACCAGAATCACGACGATCAGTTATGGGCCTACCCGCTGACCACGGTCACGATCAGCGTCAATGGCGCACCCTACACCATCGCCTCGTCTGACGTGCTGCCCGGCGCCCCGCAAATGGTCTATCTGCCCAATGGAACTGTCGATCAGGCGACTGGGATTTCGACCTATGACGGCTGCAAGGCCTATCGTGAGACAGCCAAATACGAACGGTGGCAGCGTCCCGACAACAGCGAATACCTCAAGCAAATCGGCACTGGCACACCGACCGGCCCCGTCGATGTGTGTATCAGTAATGTCGTGAAAAGCAGTTCTGTTCGACTCACTAATTGGTGCTGGCATTCCGGTGGATCAACCTTCAATCCACTGATCTTTGGCCATTACGATCACTACATCAGCAAAACGGAAAAGAAAAACACCGAGACAGGTCAGGTTATCGCCATCACGTGCGCTGAATCCAATACTGCGTCCTTTCAGGATGGCAACAATGGCGGCGGCGATCAGTGGCCTCAATTCTGCAACCATTCAAGCGTTCCTGAACCATACCGTGGTGCGAACTGCGTAAACGGCATGTGCCAGTTCTGGGCACCTGGCTACCCAAAAGCGAAGCAGCAATGGTCCAACTACGTTCAGGAACTGGGCGTAGGCTGCCCGACCGGGTTCTGACCATGTCGTCGGCGATCTCCATCATCCTGCGTCCGCTGGCGGCGTATTACGACGATCCGACCACCGTCGAAATGCGCATGACCCGGCCCAAGCAGGTCATCATCGACCGGCGCGGCCACGGCAAGATCACCGTGGCCGCGCCGGAACTGACCCTGGCCCGCATCGAGGACATATGCCGCAGCTTGGCCAACTTCACCGGGGTCAAGTTCGACCCCGACACCTCGCCCAAGCTGTCGTGCATAATCCCCGAGGTGCGCCACCGTTTCGAGTGTCTGGTCGGATCGTCGGCGCCCTACGGCGTCTCCATGGCCATCCGCTGCAAGCACCCCTTCACCCCCACCTGGGAACAGGTGGGGGCAAGCCCTGAAATCGTCGAATACCTGAAATCCGCCATGGCGGCGGAATTGAACATGATCATTTCGGGGGCCACCAACACCGGCAAGACCACCTTCATCAACAAGCTGCTGGATTTTCTGCCCGAGGATCGGCGCGTCGTCGCCCTGGAAGACACGCCGGAACTGCACATGGACCGGTTCTGGGATGGCGTCGCCCTGCTGGCCGCCCGCGAGGCCTCGAGCGCCTCGGGCATGATCGACTGGCGCCAACTTTATGACCACCAGATGCGCATCACCCCCGATAACGTGATTTTCGGGGAGATTTCAACGCAGAACGCCTTTGCCGCCTTGGGCTCGCTCAATTCCGGCATCACCGGCTTCATGTGCACCATCCATGCCGCCAGCCCCTATCAGGTGCTGCACCGCAAGTTCGACCAGAACATCGCCTGGTCGGGCCAAAGCATGCCCCGCGTGCCCGAATTCCTGGCCGAGCTGGTGGACGTGATCGTCCAGATCAAGCGCAGCAGCGATGGCTGGCGCCGCATCACCGACATCTATGAACCGTGCCATGACCGCTGGGTCATGAAGGACGGTCACTTTCTCGAAAGGAACGCCGCATGATCGTTCTGGCCATTCCCTTTGCCGTTGCCGGCGCTTTTGCCGCCTTGTTCTATGCGTGGCAGGAAATCTATGGATTTCACGCCACGCAGGGCGATTCCTGGGCCTGGGTGTGGAAGTACCTGCAAGCCTATGGCCAGCCCCCCGGCTTCATCCAGTGGGGTATCTTCGGCGCCACCGCCGGCACCATCGCCCTGATCCTGCTGATCCAGGCCATCGCCATGCGGATCGGCGGCAATACCGTGCATGGTGAGCACACCGACAAGACCATCCACGGCTCGGCTCGCTGGGCCAGAAAAAAGGACATTAAGGAATCCGGTCTATGGCGCAAGGAAGGCGTGGTGGTCGGTGGCTTGCGCCGCTTCCTGAGGGGCGTCAAGGCCTTGCGGCACAACGGCCTGGAACACATCCTGGCCTTTGCCCCCACCGGTTCGGGCAAGGGTGTCGGTCTGGTGCTACCCACCTTGCTGTCGTGGACGCATTCCGTGCTGGTGCTGGATATCAAGGGTGAGAACTGGCGTCTGACCTCGGGGTGGCGGGCGTTGCTGGGACACCGCATCCTCAAATTCGATCCCACCGCCGCAACCGGATCAATCCGTTACAATCCGCTGGCCGAGGTGCGGATCGGCACCGACCACGAGATTGCCGACGCGCAAAACATCGCGGTGATGATCATCGATCCTGACGGCAAGGGACTGGCCGACTTCTGGGCCAAATCCGGTTACGCCTGGCTGACCGGAATCATCTTGTACACGCTCTGCAAGATCAAGCGGGACGAGAACCGGGTGGCGTCCTTACCCGATGTCGATGCCATCCTCACCGCCGTCGGCCAAGGCGTTGATGGATTGCTGGTGGACATGGGCAAGTTCCAGGCCGAGACCGAGGCCGGCACCCGCCTGATCCAGTCCGCCGCCCAGGAAATGAAGGACCGCGCCGCCCAGGAACAATCAGGCGTGCATTCGTCCTCCAAGGTCGATCTGTCGCTCTATCGCGACCCGATCATCGCCAGGAACGTTTCCGGCTGCGATTTCCGCCTGAACGATCTGATGAACGGCGACCGCCCGGCGGCGCTGTACATGATCGTGCCGCCATCGGACATTGACCGTCTGCGCCCGCTGTTGCGCATCATCCTCAATCTGTACATGCGTCGGCTGATGCAGAACGTCGGCGCCGACGGCAAGCCGGCCTTCAAGTACCGCCTGCTGCTGCTGCTCGATGAGTTCACCTCCATCGGCAAACTGGAAATCTTCGAGCGCTCGCTCGCCTTCATGCGCGGCTACGGCCTCAAGGCGTTCCTGATCATCCAGGACCTGATCCAGTTGCAGGGCACTTACGGCAAGGAGAATTCCATCGTCGGCAATTGTCAGGTGCGTATCGCCTACGCCCCCAACGACGTGGCCACCGCCAAGACCCTGTCGGAAATGTGCGGGAAGACCACCATCGTCCAGAACAAGCGCAGCACCCGGCGGCGGGTGTTTCAGATTTTCGGCGGCGACGTCACCGACAACACCTCGGAGATCGGGCGCCCGCTGATGACGCACGATGAAATCATGCTGTTGAAGCCGCCGAAGAAGAACCGCGACGGCTCCAAGATCATCAAGGCCGGCGACATGCTGACTTTCGTCGCCGGCTTCCCGCCGATCCTCGGTCGCCAGCCCTTGTACTTCTTCGACAAGACGTTGTTGGCGCGCTCGCTGATGCCGCCGGTCGGCACCGTCGAGGCCGCCAATGACGAAAGCGTCCCCCAGGCCGAACCGCCGATGCCGTCACCGATCACCGCCCGGCTGCGCGCCGCCGGCCAATCGTAAGGAGGAAACATGTTCAATCAGAACACAATCATGGTCACCGGTCGCCTTGGCGCCGATGCCGAAATCAAGACCCTGACCAACGGCAAGGTGGCCACCTTGTCATTGGCCGTCGATCACAATTTCAAGAACCGCGCCAGCAAATGGCAGACCGAAACCTCGTGGTTCCGAATCGTCACCTATTTGCCGTGGCTGATCGACAATGTCCTGACCAGCGAAGCCACCAAGGGCCGGATGATGTTCATCCACGGCGCGCTGCGAGCGCGGGCGTGGGAACAAGACGGCAAGAAAATGAACATCGTCGAGATTGAGGTCGATCCCGCCGGCGGCATCGTCCCGATCACGGCGGACAGCCCGGCCATGAACATGGTGCATCTGGTCGGTCGCCTCGGCGGCCATGCCGATATCAAAACCTTGCCCGGCCAGGATGGCGGCAAGGTGGCGTCGTTCAGCTTGGCGGCGGACCGTTCATACAAGGACAGCGCCGGCCAGTGGCAGAACAAGACCGACTGGCTGCGCGTCGTCACCTTCACCCCGTCGCTGATCGACAAGGTGCTGGCCAAGACCGCGACCAAGGGGCGGCTGATGCTGGTCCAGGGCGCGCTCCGTTCCCGCGAATGGGCGGATAGCGACGGCGAAATCCGCCATTCCGTCGAGATCGAAGTGGATGGCGCCGGCGGCATCACCCCGGTGCTGGAAGACAAGCCTTAACCCCAGGAGGACATGACATGGACGACAAGGAAATTAATCAGGCCGTAGCCAGCCAGATTGCCGACATGGCCAGCGCCGGCAAGCCGGTGCCCGTCGATCCCGACGACGCTGAAATGATGGGCGCTTTCGTGGAAACCGCGCTCGATGCCGACGACGCCCTGGAAAGCCGCTTCGACGATGTGGCTGAAGGGGGCGAAGAATGAGTAATTATCGCGACGAAATCGCCGCCGAGATCATCGCCCGCATCGAGGCCGGCACCGCGCCTTGGATGATGCCTTGGGATGCCGGCACCATCGGCACCGGCCCCTTCAATCCGATCACCAACAAAGCCTATCGCGGCATCAACGATCTTTGGCTCGGCTTGCAGGGCCGCGCCGATCCGCGCTGGATGACCTACAAGCAGGCTGCTGGCATCGAGGCGCAAGTGCGCAAGGGCGAAAAGTCCGCCACCATCGAATATTGGCAATGGACAGACCGCGTCGCCATGACCGACCAGGACGGCAAGCCGGTCTTGGACGACGAGGGCAAACAGCGTTACTACAACGTCCAGCTTGAACGCCCCCGCGTCTTTTACGCCAAGGTGTTCAACGCCGAACAGATCGACGGCCTGGCGCCGTTCGTCGCCCCGCCGGCGCCGCCGGAACCGGAACGCCACGCATTGGCGGAAAAGCTGTTGGCGGAATCGGGGGTGCCGGTCCTGCACGACCAGAACAACCGTGCCTTTTATCGGATCGCCAGCGACGAAATCCATCTGCCGCCGCGCAACTTCTTCCGCTCGGCGGAAGCCTATTACGAAACCGCCCTGCATGAATTGGGGCACGCCACCGGGCACCAATCGCGGCTGAAACGTGAATTCGGCCCCCGTGGTGGCGAAGTTTACGCCCGCGAAGAACTCCGCGCCGAAATCGCCAGCTACATGCTGGCCCGCGACATGGGCATTTCCTTCGATCCGTCCAATCACGCGGCTTACGTGGAATCCTGGCTCAAAGCCTTGCAGGACGACAAGAACGAGATTTTCCGCGCAGCCCGCGACGCTGAAATCATCAAGACCTGGGTGATGGAACCGGAACGGCGACCGGAACTGGAACGCAGTGCCACCCCGCAAGCCGTCACCTCGGAACAGGTCATCCCGGAACGCGAGGAGAAGGCCATGGCGGCAGAACCTACCCCCCGGACCTACATCGCCGTCCCTTATGACGAAAAGAACGAGGCCAAGGCTGCCGGGGCCAAATGGGACCGGGGCGCCAAGTCCTGGTATGTCCCGGAGGGAACCGACCCCGCCGCTTTCAGCAAATGGGCGACGGCGGCCAAGGCGCCGGCGCCGGAACTGTCGCCGGTGGAGGAATTCGCCCAGGCCCTCAAAACCCACGGCCTGATCGTCAAGGGCGATCCGGTCATGGATGGCCAATGGCACCGCTGCCCGGTCGAAGGCGACAAAGCCAAGCAACTGAGTGGTTCCTATATCGGTTACCTGGATGGCCGGCCCTCCGGCAACATCACCAATTACCGGGCAGGCGGGACAACCAAATGGGTGGCTGCCGGCGTGTCGCTGACCGACGCGGAACGAGCACACATCCAGGCCGAGGCGGCGAATGTTCGTGCCGCCCGCGAGGCTGAACGCCTTGCCGCCGCCGAAAAGGCCGCGAGAAATGCCTATGGGGTGTGGCAGAACCTCCCCGGCGAAGCCAACCCGGAAAACAGCCCCTACCTTGCCGCCAAGGGGGTGAAAGGCCACGGCGTCAAAGTGAACGGCGAAGGCCACATGATCATTCCGTGCCGGGATGCGGCGGGACGCCTGTGGAACATCCAGACCGTCACCCCGGAGAACAAGCTGTTCCTCAGGGACAGCCGCAAAGAGGGCACCTTCCACGTCCTGGAGGTGACCGGCAAGGGCACTCTGGATGCCCTGCTCCCACTCAAACAGGGCGTCATCATCATCGCCGAAGGTTATGCCACCGCTGCCACCATTTTCGAGGAAACGGGCCGACCGGTGATTTCCGCCTTCGATTCCTCCAACCTCAAGGCTGTGGCCGAAGCGGTACGGGCCAAGTTCCCCGACCGTCCGATCCTGATTGCTGCCGACAACGACCATGCCAACGTCCACGGCAATGTCGGCATGGTCAAGGCCGAGGAAGCGGCCAAGGCGGTCGGCGGCAAGATGGTCGCCCCCAGCTTCACCGCCGAAGAAATGCCGCAGAAACTGACCGACTTCAACGACCTGCACCAGTCACGCGGTGCCGGCTGGGTCCGGCGCACCATCGAGGGCGCCCTGTCGAAAGCCCAGGGCCAGGAACGCGGCATCGCCTGATTTCAAGACAGCAACGGCCCGCCCGGCATCGCCGGCGCGGGCCGTCTTCATCTTCAACGACGGGAAAGACCATGGCCACCGAACGTCACCGCCAGCTCGTTTCATTCACGCCCGAGGAATTGGCGACGGTCAAAGCCCAGGCCGGCCAGTTCAAACTATCGGTTTCGGAAATGCTGCGCCGCTTTGCCCTGGGCCAAACCCTGCCCGATCCCTCGGCCTTCACCGGCGCCCAATCCATCCGCGATCTGTTGAAGGTGAACGCCGATCAGGCCCGCCTCGGCAATTTGCTGAAACTGGCCCTGGATGAAAGTGACGGCACTTGGACGACGGCCATGGTGGCGCGGATCGACGGGCTGATGGTCCAAATCCAGGATACCCAGGACCAGTTGAAAGCCACGGTGAAGGAAATCCATCACCAGATTCACCCCAGGGCGGGCCGATGATCGCCAAGCGCATCGACCGTAAGCCCGAAATCCGCGACGACTATGCCAACCTTGGCCGCTATATCGCCGCCGCCAAGGAGAAGGGCGAGAAGCTCGACAAGTTCTGGATCGTCAATTGCGACGCCGGCGCCGATCTGAAAGACCTGGACACCGCCCTGATCGAGATCGAGGCGACGCGGACGCTGAAACCCGGTATTGCCGACAAGACCTATCACCTTGTCATGTCCTTCCATCCCGGTGAAGAAAACCAACTGACCCAGGATCAGTTGCAGGATATCGAACGCAGCTTCGCCCAGGCGCTGGGCTACGGCGACCACCAGCGTGTCGCCGGCACCCACATCAACACCGACAATTTCCACATGCATGTGGCCTTCAACAAAATCCACCCGGTCACCGGGCGCTGCCACACACCCCGGCAAGACTTCAAGACCTTGGCCAAAATCGCCCGCGAGATGGAACAGAAATACGGCCTGACCGTCGATAAGGGCATGACCGATGCCGGCGCCGAACGCAACCCGGTGTCACGCAAGGCCAGGGACTATGAGGCCAAGACCTGGCAGCAAAGCTTTGAGCGCCATGTGGTCGAACACAAAGCCGAGATCATCAAGGTGATCGACGGCGCCAGCACCTGGGCCGAAGTGCATGAAGGGCTGGCACCCTATGGTATCGAGCTGAAGAAGCGCGGCGCCGGCCTGGTCGTGGCGCAGGTGGACGGCAAGGGCCGGATGAAGGCCAGCACGCTTGACCGCTCCTGCTCGCTGGCCAAGCTGGAAAGCCGCCTGGGGCCATATGCGGCGCCACCCGAACGGAACAAAGCCAATGCCCCGCCGAAGAAGAAGGCGTATCAGCCCAAGCCGATGACCCGCCACCCTGGCCAGAACCGGCTTTGGCGCGCCTATACGCAGGCCAAGAAGCCGGGCTTCCTTGGCCGCGTGCTGCATATCAGGAACTGGAAGGATTACCTGCTGGCCGAAGCCCACAAGGATGCTTTGGCCCTGGCCATCGTGCTGACCTATAAAGAACTGTTCCACATGCTGGATGAGGCCACGACCCTCCAGCGCCGGCCCTATCAGCCGCCGCGCAGCATGGCGCCGGCCTTGAAGACCTGGTTGTCGGCCTCGGCCTGGACGCCGCCGGAAACGCCCTGGCTCAAACGCGATCTGCGCGACATGGATCTGAAAGCGGATGAGCACGGGCGGGTGATCTTCCCGTTTCGCGACGACAAGGGGCATATCTGGGCGGTGCGGGCCATGGATGGCCAGGGCCGCACCGCCGATTTGGGCGACACGGATAAAAACATCACCCACGTGATCGATCCCGGCGGCGATCTCGCCCGCGAGAAAGCCGCCTATGGCGGGCCGGTGATCATCACAGCGGACTGCCTATCTGCCTCAGTCCTGCACAAGGATACCGGCGCCCCGGTGATCGTGGTGCCGAAAACTGGCCATCTGCCGGCACGGGCGGCGGATGTCCGCCTGCACCATCCCAAAAGCCGCATCGTGATCGCGAGCCCGACCCGCAACCTTCACGCCGATCAGGCGGCGGCTGTGGCCGCCGGCGAGCTGGTGGTGATCGACGGCATCCAAGCCCAGGCCAAGATCGTTGCCGATCTCGCGAGCAAACGCCCGGTCGCTGTCAATCCGGTGCTGGCCAGGGACATGGGGGCATTCGTGGAGGACGCGCTGTCGCTGGATGACGTCCTGGGCGACCAGCCGAAGACAGGCCGGCGGAAAACCACCGGTAAGGATAAGGTTGACCCAATCCGATGACGGCTTTGCGCCCAAGCTGGTCATTCCTTGGTTGGCGACAGTTCCCGAAAAGCGGACATAGCATTCAAGATGCGCGCGCTGGTCGTTGTTGGCCCGTCTGGCCGGCGCGCTCACCACGCTGACCGCCACCCTGGCCGACCGTCAGGACGCCCGCGCCCGCGACAGCGAGTTCATCAAGGCGGGGCGCAGCAACACCCGCGCAATGTCCTGCTGGTCATCGCCGGACTTGGCATTGTCGGCGGCATCGGCTTCATGGTGTTCGGCCACGTTGACGGCAACACCGCCGTCGGCGGCTGCATCATTTCCGTCGTCACCTTGCTGGCCGGCAAGTTCGCCTTCGACTTCGAGTTCGGCGGCTCGGCGGATCCTGAGCAGACGCGGAACCTGCTGGCGCAAGCGCCGCCCATCGGCAAGTAGCCCGTATCGACGTGTCAGAATTCCAGTCTTCCGGCGAGAAAAAGACTCCGACCGGGCGCCGCGATAGGCTGGGTGGTGACGCCCTGAGGCAACGGATTGACGTGCTGCTGGTATCGCTTGTCCAGAAGGTTTGTGACTCCCATGGACAGGTGAAAGCGCTCGGTGACCGAGGTGCGCGCAAACAAGTCGAAGACGGCATATCCGCCGGTTGGGCCGCCGGTGTCTTGGCCCGATCCGGTCGTGGTCGAATCGTCTACCCGATGCTGGCCGTCGGCGAAGCGCGTCGCCGCCCCAAGAGTGATCGGGTGGTCGGCGAAAGCGAGCCGCCGTTCGATTGCGGCCTCACCATGTAGGGGAGCGACCTGATAGAGCGGGCGTGAATCCGTCAGATTGTCGCCGTGGGTCCAGTCCAGGCGCAGGCGAAGGCCCAGACCGGGCATCGCATTCCACCGTCCCTCGGCGGCCACGCCGGTCATGGCGACGTCAACATTGCGATAGATGATGCCGCCGTCGGATTTCAGGATGCCGGACTGCCCCCTGGCGCGGTCGGGGGTGATGAAATCAGCGATTCGGTCATGCCACAGCTTCCCGGAGATTTGCCAGGTCCCCGATACGGCAGCGGGGGACAAATACCCTTTCCACCCCTGGGCCCTGCGTTCGCCGCCAAGCTCGATTGCATGGTGCGCCTCGGGGGCGAGACCTGGATTGCCCACCTGGATCAGGGCCGTTGGTCCCGAACTGGCGAAAAATCGCTCTCCGGGGTCGGGCGTGCGGACCAGTCGCCGGACCTCGCCATAGACATCCCCGTCGGCGATGGCGTGGGTATAGCGCAGCTTGCCGCTGAGATTGATGTCCACCGGATCGTTGCGAGTACCCGCGCCGTAATAGGTGTCGTAGAGCTCCTGGGCCGCTCGGTTGTAGGATGCCGCGCTGGCGCCCGATGCGGCGGGCACCTCATGCGCCATGCCGACGGAGTTGTGGACGACGTCGAGCCGAAGGCCGGCGGCCAGTCTGTCTGCCTGACCGACGGGGCGAGTTCCTTCGAGGGCGATTGCGGTCGTGGCGATTTCCGTGTCAGGCAGCCGGTAGGAACTCCGGCCCTGGGTAACTCGGCTTGTGTCCAACACCGTAAGGTATTTCAGCAAGCTCGCATCGAGAATGAGGGCGCCCTTCCACTCGGCGGCCTTGAACTCGCCACGCACATGGCCGCGCCAGGTGATCCAGTCTCCTTCATAGCGAAGCCCCAGGGCGCCCGGTGCGCGTAGAGTGAAGTTGTCCGCAGCGTAGGTGATGCTATCCACGCTGGCCGCGATCTCAAGGCGGTCAAAGACAGAGCCCATCGGGGCGTGGTCGATCCGGATGGTTCCCAGACCGTGCTGGAACTGGGGGGCGTCGGTGGCGCTGTGGGGCGTTCGCGATTCCTCGAAATTGTCGAGCAAGCCAAAAACCGTCAAACCTGTGCGAGGCCCCAGCGGATGGGTAAGCACGGCTTGGGGACTGACGCGTTCATAGCCATAATTCACCCGTTGCCCCGTACCGTCGCGATAGGGATTGGCCCGGTCGGCGCGAAGCCCAGCCCAAAGAACGGTGTCATCAATGGCCTGCCGGGCGGCGATGCCCGAGAAAGCAACGTCTCCAGCGCTTTCAAGCCCCGCCATCATCCCCGTCGCCGGCCCGCCCTGGTGGATGACTTCCGGCGGCGGGGGATGCCTTGGCGAGATGAATGGCGTAGCCGTCAGAATGGACGGCAACAGAATTGGACGCGGCACATCCTCGCCGGCATGCCGTTGCATGAAGCGGGTCTCGACGAAGCTGGGAGTGGCGAACAGCCTGGGTACGGGCGTTTCCGCCTTGGCGGCGGAAATCACCAGCGAGCATATCAGAAGTGAACCGGCGGCGATTCGTGGCGTCATAACTAGGGGATCACCGTTATTGGCGCGGCGAAGATATAGCCTCTACCACGAGCCGGCTTGATCACAGAGCTTTCCTCATCCGACGTCGCGATTTTTCTTCGCAAGCGACTGATGACGGCCTCAAGACGCCGGTAATCGTAATCCTCCTCGCGATGCCCGAGCGCCTTGGCGAATTGCTGTCGGCTGACGATGTCCGGCGCGGCTTCCGCAAGCGGGCGCAGCAGAAGCATTTCGGTCGGGGTCAAGGTGATCCGTTCACCCTTGGGCGTCATGATCGTCATGGTGGACAGGCTCAGGGTCCAGCCCGGCGCGCGATGGTCGGCCACGGCTGGCGAAATGCGCCTGCGGATGCTCTCGATGACGGCACACAATTCCCGCATGTCGACCGGCTTGGTCAGGTAGGAATCGGCCCCTTTTTCCAATCCGCTGATCCGGTGATGCTGGCTGGATCGTGCGGTGAGCATCAAGATCCGGATTTCGGGATGAGACATGCGAAGGCGGTGGGTGATGGACAGGCCGTCCTCGCCGGGAAGCCCCAGGTCAAGGACGGCAATCTCGATGTGATGCACCGCCAGCACCTGGTCGAGGCCGGCGCCATCGGCGGCGATGAAAACCTCGTGTCCGGCCCGCTGCAAATGGAACTGCACTTCTTCGCGGAAGTCGGAATTGTCCTCGACCAGCACTATTCGCATTGGCCGGCCTCCTGCTTCGCTCCGGCCTGTTCCGTATCGGTCGGTAGCCAAGCCAGGAAGCAGATTCTTCCCTTCGTATTTTCCTCCAGTTGCACCCATCCCCCATGTCGTTCGAAGATGTACCGGGTCAGGTAAAGCCCCAATCCCATGCCGGCTTGGCCGGCTTCCTCGCTGCCGCGAACATATTTGTCGAAAATCGTGGTTTCGATGTCGCGCGGAATTGCCGCCCCATCGTTGACGATCGACCAGCACAGGCCGCTTCGGCCGTCATGGAAACGAGGCGAAACGTCCACTTCGATGGGCGAATTGCGGGGGGAATACTTCACCGCGTTGTCCAGCAGATTGAGGAGAGCGAAACGGAGCATGCGCTCGTCCGCCTGGACCGAAGGAAGTGTGGTGCCGGAGCGAACCGCTACCCGCTTTTCCCCCTCGGGACCAAGAAGCTCGACACTTTCCTGCATCAGCCCTTCGATATTGATCGGATGGCGGGCGGGTTCGCTGTAATCGGCCTCCAGGTTCTGGCGATGAGTGGCCAAATCCAGCATGGCCTTCAACCGCTCGACCGCACCCCCGATCCGGTCATAGCGCTTTTCGCGATCGGGCGACGTATCGGTATCAAGGACCCGAAGCGTCTGGTTCGCCGCATCGATGACAGCCACCGGGGTAAGAATTTCGTGGCCGATCATGTCCAGCAGACGCTCGCGCTCGATCCTCATTTCCCTTTCCATGCTTCCTTCCTGCCGCGCTCTTTCAGCAACGGCTTCGGCGACGAGTTTGTCCCGCTGAGCGCGATGAGCGCGCAGGAAAAGGCTTGAATGCAGGATCGCGAAATGAATCACGCTTCCGCACAGCGAGCTTATGAGAGACAGCTTCGTCGGCTCGGTAAGGCCAAGGGCGGCCGTCAGCGTCGTAAAAAGCAGCCCGGCGTAAAATGTATAGGCGAGCGCGATCAGCCGGCTTTCGGCATCCCGATTGCGCCAAAGGGAGATCAGGGGTTTCAGAAAGACAAGAAGTGACGCGATCATCGCGAGCAATAGCAGCGGCGCAAAGGCAGAGTAGTAAGGCGTAAACGCGGATATTGCCGTGGCGCCGCCCAATAGGGCCATGCCCCAGATCACCCGATCAGACCAGGGGAAACGGCCCGGCAGCCGAAGAACCTGGGCATAGAAGCGAAAGCCGAAGATCGCCCCCAGTCCCATCGTGGCCCCCAGCATCTGGTTGGCGATCAGCGGGTGATCGGGCAGCGCGAATTGCGCCAGCAATCCGTCGATGGCAAAAAAATGCACGCCGATCAATGACACGTAGCCCGAATAGGTCAGGTAAATGCTCTGGCGGTTGATGGCGAAGCCGATCAGGTTGAGGAGCGTCACCGTCAGAAGGGCGCCGTAATAGAGGCCGAGCAAGGCGGACTCGCCGCTGACGGCGTGCTCGAAAGCGGAAGGCTGCCAGAAGCGGGGCAGCACGGTCATCGCGCTGGTGCTCTTGACCCTCAGATAGAGACGGCTTTTTCCCGCCGGGATGTGGAGCGGGAAAAGAAAGTTCCGGTATTCCTCCGTTCGGGCCGAGAACGGGAGCCTGTCGCCGGCCGTCGCCCCGTGCCGCACGCCGTCGGGGGGCAGAAGGTAAAGGTCGAGGTGGTCGAGATAGGACGGCATGACTTCAAGTAGCCACCTCTCCGGGGCGCCTTCCGGCAGGACCAGATCCATGCGCAGCCAGATGGTGTCCGGAGTATAGCCAAGCCCCACATTGCCGGGGATCGGCTTGAACCTTCCCGCCGCGTCAATCCCGATGATCTCGTCCAATGTCCGGGTGCCCTCGGGATCGCGGAAGATCGCCATATGGCCGCGCCCGTCCACGTCGCCGGCCCGACCGTCGAGCACCACGGGAGAGGAAGCCTGGGCAGAATCCACAAGTACCGCCAGCAGCCCAAGGATGGCCAGGACCTGTAAAATCACGCTCAGAGCCTTTCGGCGGCAAGACAACATCTGATTATCCCATCTGCCTCAAAAAACATCCTTTGAATGAAATCGTGTCAGCCAATGTCAGCTTCGGTCAGGGAAGGTCAGGCTCATCAGCTAACATCATGTTTTTACACTGTTTTTCATTGCAGGCACCTATTTCGAACAATACTATATCCAACGGCGATGATGGGTCGAGGGCGAGAAGCGGCATGGGCAAGGTTTTGCACAAATCCGGTCAATCAACGGGTCGGGTCTTTGCCCCGATGATGGCGCTTGAACCGCGCATCATGTTCGACGGCGCGGCCATGGCCGAGGCGGTGGACGCGCATTCGGATGGGGCGGATGCCGTCATGCCGGTCGCGGTGACGGCCAATCCGCGCGTTCTGCTGCTATCCTCGCGCGTCGCCGACGGTGCTGATCTGGCGCTTGCGGCCAAGGATGATGTGCTGGTGGTGCGCTATGACGCCCACGCCGACAGCCTGGATGCCATCCTGGCCCGCGTTTCCCATGCGCTGGACGGGCAGCAGGCTTCGTCCATCGCCCTGGCCTCGCACGGCGCAAACGGCGCGTTCGAGCTGACAGCGGATCACGGCGTGTCGCTGGCGGGAATTGCCGGCGACGGCGCGTTGCAAACGTTCATGAGGGGGCTGGGGGCACAAATCACCGAGGGCGGGCGCATCGACCTGCTGGCTTGCGGCGTGGCGGGCGATAGTGCGGGGAATGCCCTGCTGGCTTACCTGTCCGACATCACGGGGCGTTCGGTTGCCGCGTCCGCCGATTCCACCGGCAATGCGGCGTTCGGCGGCGACTGGCACCTGGAAGCCGGCGATGTGGATGCGTCCCAGTATTTCCATGCGGCGGCACTGGCGGGGGTTGACGGATTGCTTGCCAATCCCGAAATGGTCGCGGATATCAACCCTGGCGTAAATAGTAGCAACGTAGGTATGCCGGTCAACGTGAACGGCACCCTGTATTTTAGGGCCAATGACGGCACCAACGGTATTGAGCTGTGGAAATACGACAGGATCAACGCGCCCAGCATGGTCGCAAATATCAACCCCGGCGCTAACAGCTCTAGCGCAAACAATTTGGCCAACGTGAACGGCACCCTGTATTTTGCGGCCACTGACGGCACCACCGGTCAAGAGCTGTGGAAATATGACGGGACCAACGCGCCCAGCATGGTCGCGAATATCAACCCCGGCGCAAGCAGCTCTGTGCCAGAATATATGACCAACGTGAACGGCACCCTGTATTTTGGGGCCACTGACGGCACCAACGGTAAAGAGCTGTGGAAATACGACGGGGTCAACGCGCCCAGCATGGTCGCGGATATCAACCCCGGCGCAAACAGCTCTACCCCAGAATATCTGACCAACGTGAACGGCACCCTGTATTTTAGGGCCGACGACGGCACCAATGGTAGTGAGCTGTGGAAATACGACGGGACCAACGCGCCCAGCCGGGTCGCGGATATCCGCGCCGGCGCAAACAGCTCTTCCCCTGGCAATATGATCAACGTGAACGGCACCCTGTATTTTGCGGCCAATGACGGCACCAACGGTCAAGAGCTGTGGAAATACGACGGGGTCAACGCGCCCAGCATGGTCGCGGATATCAACCCCGGCGCAGGCCACTCTAGCCTGTCATATCTGACCAACGTGAACGGCACCTTGTATTTTTCGGCCAGCGACGGCACCAACGGTAATGAGCTGTGGAAATACGACGGGACCAACACGCCCAGCATGGTCGCGAATATCGGCCCCGCCGGAAGTCCCGGTACCATAGAATTTATAACCAACGCGAACGGCACCCTGTATTTTTCGGCCGGCGAAGGCAACGGCGATCTAGAGTTGTGGAAATACGACGGGATCAACGCGCCCAGCAGGGTCGCGGATATCTGGCCCGGCGCAACCGGCTCTTCCCCTACCAATATGATCTACGTGAACGGCACCCTGTATTTTTCGGCCTCTGAAGGCTCCAATGGTAGAGAGCTGTGGAGATACATCCCGCCCTCCACCGCGTCATGTCGTCGTCGTCGTCGTCGTCTCCGCCCCCCCCGCCAAGGACGGGGGAGGCCGTCTCGGTGAAA
Source organism: Magnetospirillum gryphiswaldense MSR-1 v2 (assembly GCF_000513295.1). Classification (NCBI taxonomy): domain Bacteria; kingdom Pseudomonadati; phylum Pseudomonadota; class Alphaproteobacteria; order Rhodospirillales; family Rhodospirillaceae; genus Magnetospirillum; species Magnetospirillum gryphiswaldense. Next base: position 2,025,642 of record NC_023065.1, on the reverse strand, counting down.
ATCCAGGCTCCGATTGCTCAGACAGGCGATACCGGTGCTTCCCTCGTCACCGCCGTGCGGGCACCTGCGGGTGAATTCGCTCAAGGGGTTCAGGGCAATTTCCAGGCGATGCGGCACCTGAGCACGACCGGCGGCAACGGTTTCCAAGTGGCCGTGGGAACACCCTCGGTCAACGCCGTCCGAGACGGTGCGCTTTTCGTGCAAAAGGGAATCCCTGCGGTTCTGCCGGAAAGCCGGATGGTCAATTTCTCCATTCCGATCGATGCCTTTGGGCATACCAGCGCTGAGGCCAACATCACCTTGGCCGCCAAGTTGACCGATGGGCGCCCGTTGCCGGCATGGCTTTCCTTCGATTCTGCCAAGGGGGTTTTTGTCGGTGAAGCGCCAGAAGGCTTTAACGGCGCCCTGTCGGTGGTGGTGGTTGCCCGTGACAATGCCGGTAACGAGGTGGGCACGACCTTCGAGATTCGGGTCCGCGGCGGTGGCGGCGTCATTCAGAACAACGCGCCGCCGGCCTCCGAGAACCAGCCGCCGCAGGGCGAGGTGCCGCAGGCGCCCGGCCAGCAGGGCGAACTGGCGCCCGACCCGGCTGCTCCGGTCATCAAGCTGTCGGATTTCGGCCCGAGTAAGACCTTTGGGGGCCAGACCTTCGCCGGCAAGCCGACCTTCCAGGAAGAACTGCGCATGGCGAACCGCCTGTCCGGCGCCCGTCAGGCCCAATTGCTGGCTGCGGCGCGCGGCATGGCCCGCAACGCATAAGTATTCAAGGGGATCACTTCGTTATGACCGTCGTTACCACTCGCATGGCCCGCCTGCTGGCCGCTGTTTCCACCGTCGCCCTGCTGAGCGCCTGCGCCGTGACGCCGACGCCGTTCACGGCCGATGAGTTCTCCGCCAAGGCCAAGGCCGACCGCGCAGCCATGTTTGAAGGCCAGGAGGTGATAGCCAAGCCGCTGACCCTGGCCGATGCGGTGGCCCGCGTGCTGAAGTACAATCTGGACAAGCGCGCCAAGATGATGGAAGAGGCGCTGGCCTTGGGGCAGACCAGCCTGGACCGCTTCGACCTGCTGCCCAAGCTGACCGCCAATGCCGGCTATACCGAGCGATCCGAGCCCAACGCCACCCGGTCGCGCGATCTTTATACCCAGACCACCAGCACCTCGAACCCCAGCTATTCGGCGGATCGCTTCTCCATCACCAGTGACCTGGGGCTGACCTGGAACATCCTGGATTTCGGCGTGTCCTATTTCACGGCGCACCAGAACGCCGACCGCGCCCTGATCGCGAGTGAGAGGCGGCGCAAGACCATCAATAATCTGGTCCAGGAGGTGCGCTTCACCTTCTGGCGCGCCGCCGCCGCACAAACCTTGAAGGCCAAGGTGACCGACACCATCACCTCGGCCGAGAAGGCGCTGAAGGATTCGGAAAAGGTCGAGGGCGAGCGCCTGAAGAACCCCATCGAAAGCCTGCGCATCCAGAAGACCCTGCTGGAAAGCATCCGCCAGTTGGAGGCCATCGACCAGGAACTGACCTCGGCCAAGGCCGAGCTGGCCGCCCTGATCAACGTGGCGCCCGGCAGCGATTTCAAGCTGGATGTGCCCGCCAATGGCGGCATGAGCGTGCCCGAATGGCCCATGGACATCGGCGCCATGGAACAGGCCGCCATGATCAACAACCCGGATCTGCGCGAACAGGATTACCAAAGCCGCATCGCCCTCGACGACACCCACAAGGAGATCCTGAAGCTTCTGCCCGGCATCACCGTGTCGTTCTCGCGCCAGTATGATTCCAATTCCTTTCTGGTGGACAACCGCTGGAACGATGTGGGCACCAAGGTCACCTGGAATCTGATCAACCTGCTGGCGGCGCCGGATCGCATGGCCCATGCGGAAAGTGCCGAGAAGCTGGCCGAGGCCAAGCGCATCGCGCTGCGCATGGCGGTTCTGGCCCAGGTCCATGTGGTGTCCCACCAATTCGCCAGCGCCGCCAAGCAGTTCGAGCGGGCCGACAAGCTGTGGGGCATCGAGAAGCGCCTGGCCGATGCCGCCGGCAACCAGAGCCGCGGCGGCACCGTCAACGAGATCGAGCGCATCAGCACCGAGACCTCGGCCATCGCCGCCGAACTCCGCCGCTTCCAGACCTACGCCCAGATGCAATCCTCCTACGGCAAGCTGCAATCGACCATCGGCGCCGATCCGGTGCCGGAAAAGGTGGCCTCGCACTCGCTGGACGGCTTGTCCGGCGCCATCGTCCTTTCCATGCCGCCGGCGGTGAAGGCCGATCCGGCGCCGGTGACTGCGCCTGAGGTACAGGCCGTCGCTGCCGAGCCGGAGCGGGAGGACGTGGTGCGCGACGGGTTATTCTGGCTGGGCCGCAAGATCGCCGCCCTGGCCGAGCAGGCCGATAGCCACTGACGTGATTAGCCCCATTGCCCTCAAGCGCTGGGTGGCGCCCCTCCTGTGCCTTCTGTCCTTCGGGGCCGAGGCGCAGGAGCCGGTGATTCCCGTGCAACTGGTCGCGGTGAATTACACCACCCTGTCGGCGGAGCTGCCCGCCAAGATCGACCGTATCACCGTCAAGGAAGGCGAGCGCTTTAAGGAAGGCCAGCAACTGGTGGCCTTCGATTGCACCATCCAGCGGGCTCTGGTGGATGAGGCCAGTGCCGTTTTTGCCGCCGCCGAGAAGTCCAAGGCAGTGTACAAGCGGCTGCTGGAGCTCAACTCCACCGGCACGCTGGAGGCGGAAAAATCGGGCTGGGACGCGGCGGTGGCGCAGGCCAAGCTTAACTCGGCCCGTGCCGTGGCTTCCAAATGCGGTATTTCCGCGCCGTTCGCGGGCAGGGTGGTGGAGCAGAAGGCCCGCGCCCATCAATACGTCCAGGTGGGCCAGGCCATCCTGGAGATTCTGGATGATTCCGTGCTGAACGCCGAATTCATCGTACCCTCGTCGGCGGTGACGACCTTGAAGCCCGGCACCTCTCTTCAGATCATGGTGGACGAGACCAGGAAGACTTATCCGGGCCGGATCGCCCGCATGGGCGCCAAGGTCGATGCGGTCAGCCATTCGGTCAAGATCACCGCCGAGATCAAGGGCGACTTCCCCGAATTGATGGCGGGAATGACGGGAAAAATCAGCATGGCCCCGCAGTGAGCGAGGCGCTCGTCACCCTGCTGGGGATCGAGGAGCAAGCGCTGAATGCGCGCACCACCATCCAGCTCGCTTTCGTCATGGTCAACGACACCCGCGCCCTGGCTGAATACCATCAGGCGGCGCTGCATATGGCGGACAAGGGGGTGGTGGCGGTTTCGGGAGTGTCCTCGGTGGAGGAGAACGCGCCCTTCACCTTGTTCTTGCAACGGATGTTCAAGCTCCATGAGGCCGGCAAGGAAATTTCTTCCGCCGAGCGCGAGGAATGGGCGGATTGGCTGCCGCCCAAGCCATTGTTCCTGCCGCTGAAGGATGCCGACGGCAAGCGCCTGGGCACGCTGCTTCTGGCCCGCGACGAGGATTGGGACGAAGGCACCACGGCGATCGTCCAGCGGCTGACCGATGCCTACGCCTTCGCCTGGGCGGCCAAGCACCAATCCGCGCCGTTGTCCCAGTGGCGCCACCGCCTGACCAGCCTGCCACGCTGGAAGCGGATAGTGGCGGCGGGAATCCTCCTGGCCCTGATCTTTCCCGTCCGCCTGTCAGTCCTGGCCTCAGCCGAGATCGTCCCCTCGGACCCGGCGGTGATCCGCGCCCCCCTGGAAGGCGTGATCGAATTGGTCCGCGCCCAGCCCAACCAGAGTGTCGTGGCGGGTGACGTTCTGTTCGAACTGGACCGCACCACCATCGCCGGCAAGCTGGAGGTGGCGGCCAAGGTCCTGGATACGGCCAAGGCTGAACTGGACCAAGCCACCCAGCAGGCCTTCTTCGACCCCAAGGCCAAGGCCGGCTGGGCGGTCCTCAAGGCCAAGGTGGAGGAGAAACAGGCCGAACGCGCCCAGCTCGAAGACCTGATGACCCGCGCCCAGGTCAAGTCGCCCCGCGACGGTCTCGCGGTGATGGACGATCCCAGCGAATGGATAGGCCGCCCGGTCAGCGTGGGCGAAAAGGTGCTAGCGGTGGCCGATCCTCGTCAGGTGGAGGTGGAAGCCTGGCTGGCGCCCGCTGATTTGATCCCGTTGGAGCCGGGCGGGAAAGTGGTCCTGTTCCTCAACACCGCCCCGCTGTCACCCGTCGTGGCCACGCTGTCCTATGTGGCTTTCGAGGCGACCTTGAAGCCCGACGGGGTGTTGGCCCATCGGGTACGGGCGAAGATTGCCCATGACGACGCCATCCCCCGCATCGGATTGAAGGGCACTGCCCGCCTGGATGGCGACCGGGTCTCCCTGGTCTATTGGCTGTTCCGTCGACCGCTGGCCGTGATCAGGCAATGGCTTGGATGGTAGCGATGTCAGCGGTCGAGCCGCCTTTGCTCCAGTTCCTCGGTGCCTCGGCGCCAGTCCTCCGCGAGCAGTCCAAGCTCGACGTTCTCCAGAACCAGGCGGGGAGCCGGGCTGGTCTTGCAGGGGGACGGAACCAGCAGGCGTGCCACGTCCTCGATGCCGCGACGCTGGCCCGGTGTGCTGAAGCGTTCGACTTCGATGGCGATATCCTTGGCGGCTTTTGCCAATTCGCAATCGGATTCGGCCATGGCCGAGGAGGTGAAGGCCAGAAACGCGGTGGTGACTGCCCAGATCCTTCTCATCTCCGTGTCTCCATGGGGGGGCGGGAATGACAACAGAGATGGGTATTCTGCCGACGCTACGCACCGAGCTGTCCTTGCATCCCGGCCCCGCCGGAGCCGACGGCTCGCCGTCCTGGACCATCCGCGACCCGGTCCGCAACCGCTTTTTCCGCATTTCCTGGCCGGCCTTCGAGATCCTTAGCCGCTGGTGGGCCGAGACGCCCGCCAAAATCGCCGAGGCGGTATCGGCCGAAACCACGCTTCATCCCACGGACGACGACGTAAAGGGCGTGGCCGAGTTTCTGGTCGCCAACCAATTGACCCGACCGGCAGGTCCCCAAGACACGCAAAGGCTGGTGTCGCGGGCCGAAGCCGAGAAGCAGTCCTGGTTCCACTGGCTGATGCACCATTACCTGTTCTTCCGTATCCCCCTGGTCCGGCCCGATCACTGGCTCGACCGGACACTGCCGTTGGTGCGCTGGCTGGGATCGCACGGGTTCCAGGTGACGACCATGATGGCCCTGACCATCGGTCTGATACTGGCGGGACGGCAATGGGATCTGTTCGTCGCCACCCTGGTGGACACCTTCTCGCTATCGGGGCTGGTGTCCTATGGCATCGCGCTCACGGTGGTGAAGGTGATCCACGAGCTTGCCCATGCCTACACCGCCAAGAACCATGGCTGCCGCGTGCCCAGCATGGGGGTGGCCTTCCTGGTGCTGTGGCCCATGCTCTACACCGACGTCAACGACACCTGGATGCTGCCCGAGCGCAAGAAGCGCCTTCAGGTCGGCTCGGCGGGTATCCTGGCCGAACTCATCATCGCTGCCTGGGCAACCCTGGCTTGGGCTTTCCTGCCCGAGGGGCCATGGAAACAGGCGACCTTCGTGCTGGCGGCGCTGACCTGGATCTCGTCGCTGGCCATCAACCTCAGTCCCTTCATGCGCTTCGACGGCTATTTCATCGCCATGGACGCGATGGAGATGCCGAACCTGCACCCGCGTTCCTTCGCCATGGCACGATGGTGGCTGCGCAACGTGCTGTTCGGACTGGGCACGCCGCCGCCGGAGCCTCTGCCCGCAGGCAGGCGCCGGGCGCTGATCGCCTTTGCCGTGGCGGTGTGGATCTATCGCCTGGTGCTGTTCCTGGGTATCGCCGTCATGGTCTACCACTTCTTCATCAAGGCCGTGGGCATCATGCTGTTCGTGGTGGAAATCTGGTGGTTCGTTGCCCGGCCCATCTGGGCCGAGGTACGGGAATGGGAGAAAGTGAAGACGACCATCATGGCGGGAACACGTATCCGCTGGACGCTGGGGACGCTTGGAGCCCTCATCCTGCTCGCCCTCATCCCCTGGCAGGGCAGTGTGAGCGCGCCAGCGGTGATGAAGGGAAGCCGGTCCGCCGCCCTCCATTTGCCCTTTCCGGCCCGGCTGGAAGCAATCCACGTTTCCCATGGGCAGGCGGTGAAGCCGGGCGACGTGCTGATGAGCTTCACCGCCCCCGACATCGCCTTGCGCAAGGCGGTAGCCCAGGCCCGCATCGACGGCAAGACCGCCGAGTTTGAAGCCGCCACCCTCGATCCTTTGCTGCGCGACCGTGCCGGCATCGTGCAAGAGGATCTGCGCAAGGCCCAGGCCGAGCTGGCCGTCCTGGAAGCGGAAGCAAATCGCCTCGCTATTCTCGCCCCCATGGAGGGCCGAATCCTCGATATCCTGCCGGACATGCAGCCCGGCGACTGGCTTTCACCCCGCCAGAAGCTCGGGCTTGTCCTGGAAAATTCCGCCCCGATCGCGGTCGCCTATGTGGCCGAGGACGATCTTGCCCGTATCCAGGGCGGCGCGGGCGCCACCTTCTCCCCCCACGCGATGGAAAGCGCGTCCCGGCCCGGGCGCGTACAGCGGATCGATCCGTCACCCGCCAAGACCCTGCCCGACGGGGCGCTGGCCTCCGTCCATGGCGGCGACATTCCCGCACGGGTCTCGGGTCAGACCGTCATCCCCGACGGCGCCATCACCCGGGTGACCATCGCCCTCGAAGGCCCGCCGCCCGCCCATGAGGAAATCGGGACAATCTCCATCGAGGCCGAAAACTCCAGCCTCATCGGCCGGCTGGCCAGGTCGGTCATGGTCGTGCTGATCCGTGAATGGGGGGCGTAGCAGTGACAATTTTGTATTCACTAGCCGTCGCGCCACGCCGAATGCAGCCCAGAGATAGCTGCCGCGATCAGGCGCGGCGTCGAATCTGTCGCGGGCGACAGCCGCACCATTGCATTCAACGAGAACTGGGGCTGATCGCGGCGGAAGCGGTCGGTCTGGGCGAACACCTGGAGAGCCCCGGCGACCAGACCATCAGCCCGGATTTTTTCGGCGGCGCGGCTGGCGAAGGTCAACACGGCGTCATGCACATGGTCATAATGCGTGACCGCTTCGGCGAACGAACGCGAGCAGCAGGTTGTCTGTTTGTCCGCCGGTTCGGTGTCGAGGGTGTGGACCGCCACCCCGCGCAACTCCATCACTGTTCGCAGGCCGACCGTCCCCATCGTCTTTCTGATCCAACCGTCCTCGGCCTGGGTCAGGTCATGGGCGCTAAGGATACCGTGAACCCCACAATGACCGGCATATTGCCGCCCGATGCCCCAAACCTCGCCGACCGGGGTGCGCTTCAGCGCCACCTCGACCCAAGCGGGATGGCTGACCAGGTCAAGCACCCCGTTGGCCTTGGGCGACTTCTTCGCCAGCCGGTTGGCGAGCTTGGCCAGCGTCTTGGTGCCGCCGATCCCCACCGATACGGGGATGCCGGTCCAGCGTTTGACCGTCGCCCGAACATGCTGGCACCATTGGGTAAGGTCGGGCACCGATAACCCGTCGAGATCAAGGAAGCACTCGTCGATGGAATAGACTTCGGCGCCGGGGGCGAAGGTGGCCAGCACGGACATCACCCGCTCGGACATGTCGCCGTACAAGGCATAATTGGATGATTGCATGATCAGGCCGTGCCGCTCGACCAGATGCCGAAGCTTGAACGCCGGCTCACCCATCGGGACACCAATGGCCTTGGCTTCGGCGGAACGCGCCACCGCACAGCCATCGTTGTTGGATAGAACGACGACGGGCTTGCCCTCAAGGGCCGGATTGAACACCCGCTCGCAGGATACATAGAAATTGTTGCAATCGACCAAGGCGAAGATGGCCATGGCGGGTCAGCGTCGGGCTATGGTCGAAACGGCGAAGGTGACGACGCCCCAAATCTGAACCCCGTCCTCCTGGTTGAGGGGGAAGCTGGGATAATCCGGATTGGCGGGGGCGAGCTCCCATCCCTCGGTGGTCTTGCGCAGGGTCTTGACCGTCAGGCCGCCGTCCAGCGTGGCGACGACGATGTCGCCGTCCTGCGGTTGGACCGAGCGATCAACCACCAGCAGATCGCCGCTGTGAATCCCCGCCCCGGTCATTGAGTCGCCATCGGCTCGGCAGAAGAAGGTTGCGGCGGGGCGCTTCACCATCAGCTCGTGCAGGTCGAGCTTGCCTTCCAAATGATCGTCCGCCGGAGAGGGGAACCCCGCCGGGACCAAAGCCGAATAGATGGGTGCCGCGCCATCAGCAGGAACGAAGGCGCGGGAGGATGCCAGACGAGTGCCGGGCGGTAACGGGGCGTTGTCGCGTCGTGAGAACATAGAAGGAACAATAGCCCCAATCGCCAAGCTTCGGCAACAGGGCATGCATGAGACCGACGGGAAGGGGGGAAGGTCGTGGACTGTTTTTATCCGTTTCGGATTTTCCACGTTGAGCACCCGCAGGGTGCGAATAAGCCTTGCCGCCCCACAGGGCGGTGCGCGGTGATATCACCGCGCCTATCCTGCCACAACACGACAGGTGAAATTTCGGGAAAGTTGGGGAAACAAGGGGAAAGTTGGGGAAACATGGGGAAAGATGGCCTAACCGCACGGCCTAATTGCCAACGCACATTCCTGCGGTCATAACGACCGTCCATGAAGATCAAACCGCCTTTCCGTATCGCCATTTATGCCCGCTATTCCAGCGATTTGCAGAATCCATCATCGGTTGATGATCAAATCGCCTTATGTCGGAAACTGATTGCCGAGAACTTTGGGCCGACCGATCCGCAATCCGTTTTGATCTTTTCTGATTCAGCCATTTCCGGTGCAACACTACAGCGTCCAGGCTTGGTCAGACTGCTTCAAGCGGTCCAGATGAGGCGGGTCGATATGATCGTTGCCGAAGGCCTGGATCGGTTGTCGCGCAATCTCAAGGACATTGCCGCCCTTCATGAAACCCTCGGGTATCACGAAGCATCGATCTGGACCGCGCACGAGGGCCGGATCAGCGAACTGCACATCGGTCTGAAAGGGACCATGAACGCCCTGTTTCTGCGCGACATGAAGGCGAAAGTTAGGCGTGGACAATCTGCCCGCATTGCCGCCGGCTTTTCCGCATCCTCTTGTCCCTACGGATATCGTGTGGTGCGGGGAATCGTTGACGAGCGCGGGCGAACCGTCAACGGTGTTCGGGAAATCGACGAAACGACGGCAGCCGTCGTTCGTCGAATTTTCACTGAATTTGCCAGTGGGACAAAATTCGTCGCTCTCATTGAAAATTTGAACGGCGAGGGCATCCCCGCGCCTGGTGGGGGACTGTGGAAGCGCAATGCCATCGCCGGATCAGCCAAAAAGCAGGAAGGCATCCTTCTCAACGAAATCTATATCGGCAACCTGATCTATAACCGCACGCGGTCCGTACGTGATCCGGTTACACATAAAAAGCGCTATATCGTCAACCCAGAGGAAGAGTGGACTCGGAGGCATGTCCCGGAATATCGGATCATTGATGACAGTCTGTGGCAGGCTGTGCATCTCCGCCTGGACCGGATCGGTTCAACACCGCCAAAAGCGGCCCGAAAGCCACGTATTTTAAGTGTCCACAATCAGCACGCCTTGACCGGTTGGGTGAAGTGCGGCTGGTGTGGCGGCTCGAAGTCTCTGGCCAATGAGACGCGCTATTTGTGCTCGACCCATCGGTACGCCAAGTCCTGCGCAAACTCACGTGGCACGAAGGAACCGGTCCTGATGTCCCGGACTTTCGGTGCTCTCTATCGACGGATCGAAACCGGGCCGGATTTTACTCCCGGCCTGACGGAGTTTTTTGCCCGTCAATCGCGGCGGCGGACGGAACTGGAACGCCGGGAACAAGATATCCAGGCCCGAATAGTCCGCTTGCTGGATGCCATTGAGTCTGGCGTCGATCATGAGAACGCCAAGGAGCGCATCCTGACCCTCCAAATCGATCTGGAAAGAATCCGGGCGGAACTGACGTACGATCTGCCGGCCCCGTTGCCGGTGGAGGCGGCGATCCGGGCGCGATTGATGAATGCGGTCCAGTCGGTGGAATTGAGCAACGATGTGCCGAAGCAACGCCTGATGTTTCAATGTCTGCTGTCGGAGATTGTGTTGACGCCGATCCCGGATAAGCATCAGGGCGAAACCGTCGTGATCAAGCTGCGGGAAGGCGGATGGGCGGAGTTCTGGAACAGCATTGAGGCGGGATCATAGGCCGAAGGCCTAAGACGGGCGGTGGCGGGGGCTGAGGAACGAAGCTCGCGGCACCGGGCGTCACCCATTTGCCGATCAGCGCGACAGGCCTTGCTCTTGTTCCAGAACCTGCAACTTCGCTTGCCGAACCCAACGGGGCATGTTGTTGGCCATGGATTTGACCTGACCGCGTTCAATGGATGCAATCAAGCGCATCCGGGGGCGGGTGTTGTCCAGCAGCCAAGAGCGATCCGCCAGCGCCAGCCCCTTTGGCAGATTGGCTAAACTGCGCAGATAGCGGCGCTGGACGTCGGCACCGGGAACATGGTGTCCACCATCCTTGACCCGCAAGGCGATCCGACCGATGGACAGCAGCGGGGAATCTGTGCAGACGAAGATCAGATTGACCTTGTAGCCGGTGGCCCGCGCCTCTTTCATCAACGCCAATTCCTGATTGCCCGAAAACGTGGTTTCGACGGCAAAGCTGCGACGGCCTGTAATCAATTGGCGCCGCTGGGTCAGGGCTTCGCGCCCGGCCCGTACCGCCGTTTCCCTGGCATCCGGTTTTGTCGGATTGAGTAACCGGGCGATTTCATCGGGGTTGATGACGGGCAGGCGACCGATCAGGTGTTTTCGGGTCAGGGTGGTTTTGCCGCTGCCGTTGGGGCCGGCAATGATCCAGACCTGGTGCATCACAAATCCCGGATCAGAACTTCCGTATCATTCTGGAAGGTCACCAACTGACGTCGGCCATCCGGGTATTCCTTGACCACACCATCGGGGTGGCGGTCGTCGCCGTAATAGATGGCCCGCCCGGCGGCCAGATGGCGCTTGGCCTCTTCGCCCTTATCGTTAGCCAGGTCATTGGTGAAGGCCGTGATGAAGCGGCGTTCTTCGGCTTCACTCATGCTGTCCAGCTTGGAAAAATCAGCCATTTTGCGCTCCTGCTCTGGGGCCTAAAGGTATCTGTTGGGCAATCCCCATGTCAAAGACTGTGCGCAGACTGTTCTTCGCTATTAGGTATGACTATGGCAAAAGCGCCTACCCCTGAATTCTCAGCTCGCCTGGGCTTCGTTAGCCACCATAAAAGCGATAATTATTGCATCTATATGATGTGTAAATTTAACCCCACGGGGGGAAAATGTGGTTGATGACAAAAAGTCCCTTGCCTATTATTTGCAGTTAAGGGGCATAACATATCAATACGACAAACCCCGTTACCGTGCTCCAACACGGAAAAACGGGGTTTGGCTAAGTGTTCCGAAGTTGGCTTCGGCAGCTGATTCGTATGATCGACACTCATATTAAAATCATGCTGAGGCCTTGGTTTCAATTCCTTTTTAAAAAAGGGGTTCCCATGGTTAATCCCTGGGTAGACTTGGCAGCAGCGGTGATCTATCTGCTTGCTGTCTGCATCGAAAGGTTCTTCTGATCAATGGAGTGGGGGTGGGCAGCCGCCCCCACTCTGATTAAGCTCAGTGGTTCAGGGCCATAGAAAGCTTGGAGTGCAGACGATCCGCCGTTTCGCCCAATTTTTTGACGACAGCCAAGTCAAGGCCAATCGTCATGATATCACCGCAATCAATGCCATTTTTCAGTGAAACTGCGGCATTTGGAAGATTGTCGGCCAAGTCCGTTAGCCAGTTTAGCATTTTCGAGTATTCCATCGTCACGTCCTCCTTGTCGTCGAATCACTGGTGCCGGCCTTGACCTTGGCCTGCTTGTCCTGAAGTTCCTCCCTGGCGGCGGAAAACTCCCGGCACACCTTGGTCAACCCTCCAGGCTCCTTACCGACGCGCCAGGCGTGCAGAGCCTTGGCCAGAGCCGGCCCCTTGCCCTTCCAGAAGTTGTTGAAAGCCTGCTGGTGGTTCGGGCAGCAAAATTCCTGCGCCTTGCGCACCTGGTCGAAGTCGCCACCGCACCACAGGCATTTGCACTTCGGTTTTTCAGCCGTATTCTGTCGAGACTGCTGGCGCTTTTGCCGTTCATAGGCTTCCCGACATACGGCACTGCAACATTTCTGATTACGACGCGGATTGAGCATCACCGCGCCGCACCAGCGGCAGCACTTGGGCGCTGTTTCCTCCTTCCGGCTGCTCTGGGTCACCGGGGGCGCCTCAGGTGCCTCAGGCGGGCTTGATTTGGGAACCGTGTACATGGATGGCGAAACAAGCTTCGCGACCGGCCCAGGGGCGTCGTCGATCATGCCTTCCTCCCGTCGTTCTCGATCTCGGCGGCCATGCCGGCGGCGATGGCGGCGGAATTGCGATGCTGATAGCCCTGCTGCAACAGCGCCTGCACGTTCTTCCAGGCGGTATCGGCCCAAGCTTCGGCCAGTTCAGCGGCGTCGCCATCGCCTTGGGCCAAGGCGGCTTGCAACTGCCGCATGGCCCGGTTGTAGGTGTCGAGAGCCTGCACGGCCTGCTTATGGGCGGAATCGGCTTCCTGGTTGTGATAGGTGATGGCCTGGGCGGCGCCGGGGGTCATCGTGTCGATCTGGCTCATGCTCATGACCAGCGCTCCTGCCCCTGGAGGGCGGTCAACACACGGTCGGTCAGGACGATTTCAACATGGTCGGGATGGGAAGTGGTGATAGGGCTGGTCATGGTTTCAACCCTCCCCATTCGGCATCAAGGCGGTATTGTCCGGGAAATCGGAAAGGCGCGCCTTGGCGGCCAGAATGCATCGCGCTTGGCGGCGGCGGTCATCGGCTTTGGCCCTGAGGCATTCCAATTGTTCGACCTCAGCCAGAACCTTGCGGGCAATACCGGCCCAAGTGGTTCGTTCCCGAAGGCCGACGCAGGCGCAATAATCGACGGTGATCAGGTGGAAAAGGTGGTCGATGGCTTCACGGTATTGCCCAACACGAATATTCATAGCTACCTCCATCTGGATCAGGGCGGCATCGAGGGTCGAGCGGCGCACCTTTTCCTCGTCGTAGAATCAGGGGGGCAGAGGCATGGATCGGGGGCCGGGCGGGGTAGCTCCCGAAACCCGCAGGGCGCGAAGCGATCCGCTTGCGGATTTTCGGGGCATCCCGGCCCCCGACGACGGGCGCAGCCCGGCGCTTGTCCATTGCCGGCGCGGGGCGGAACGCCCCATTCTCGGTCGTCATGGCGCCCCAAAAGGGGCGCACCACCCCTGCTTTCGCCCGCCCTCATAAGACCGGGCCAGTCCGGCGCCGATCATCTGGGCGGCAATGTCGGTGCCGTCCGGCAAGGTGACGGTGGCCAACAGCCGGCCATAGCGATCCCGGCCCAAGTCGGACAATGCCACTGCTGCCCCACGGGGCAGAAGACGACGGGCAAAAGTGCTGGCTTGCTGCGCCTTTTCCCGTTCGGCCGGGCACTGCGCCTGGTCGCCCTTTTCCGGGGTGTCGAAATGCCGTGCCCGCACCGGCTCGCCGTCGGGGGCACCGGCATAGCTGATCTGGTAGGTGTCGCCATCGATCACGAACAAAACTTTTCCATCAGTCATAGGCGACGAAGCCATTGAAAATCCTGGAAAAGAGATGGCGGCAACAAAAGCAAAACGACGAAATATAGTGATTGAGATCATATTTTCTATGACCGCGCCCCCCGCCCGGAGCGGCCCAGGGCCAGCCCCGGCGCCCGCCGGGATGCCCGCATGGCCTGCAAGGTCGCCTCGGGCGCCGGCGCTTGGCGGCGGTTCCGCCCCAGGATGCCCGACAGGTATTGCGCCCCGCTGGTCTCGATCTGGCCGCCCCGGCGCATCAATCCGGTTTCCAGCACCGCCAGCGCGGCGGTGAGACCCCAGCGCTTCCGCCACGCCCGCCAGACATGCGGCCACAGCGTCGGGGCATAGGTCCGCTGAAGTCGGTCGGCCAAGGCCAAGGCATCGTCCACGTTATCGGGCGGTGCCTCTGCCGGGGCCACCTCGGGCAGAAATGAGCGGATCAGGTCCAACGCCACGGTTTCAGCGACACCATCGCCAGCCGCGTTTGCCGCTGCCGGCTTCGCCTGCTGGTTCCTGCCGAGCAACTTACATACCTCCCCTGATTGGGGGGAGGTCGGCACACCCGTGGCGATGTGGTCGAAGCGTTCAGCCCTGGCCTTGGGTTCGGGGGTGACGGGAGGGCGCCGTCCAGGCGTCCGCTTTAGCAACGTCGGCGGCGCCAATGTAGGAGATGTATGGGGTTCTTGATTCTCAAGACCCCCGAAGGGTGCGCAAAGTTTTGTACCCTCCCCCCTTCGCACCCACAAGATACGGGCGGCTTCTTTCAAGACCCCTTTGAGCTGGTAGCTGTTGGCATCGTTGCGGTCGTATTCACGGCGGTTCTCGATCACGTCCAGCAGGCCGAGATCGCGCAACTTGGCCTCTGCCGCCCGCTGGGTGGATGGACGGACACCGGCCCGGTTCTCAAGCTCGGACCGGTACACGTCGAATTCACCGCTGGCGCCGCCCAGGAACAACAGCACGTCGATCAGACAAACCTCGGCATCGGTCCATGGCCATTGGGTTTGAAGTTTCCACGGCCACCGTGCCCGCGCATGCGCGGCACGGCGCTGCTGGACCATGCGGCGCGATGGCCCACGCTGGCGCCTGGTGCAAACGACCGCGACCGGCCTGTCCTCCTGCTGGGAAGGCCGGTAACGTTCCAGGCTGGCGCCGATCAGAGCCGGCGCATGCTTCTTGCGCGCCTCGACAATAGCCGCTTCCAGCGTCCGGCTCTGCGAGCCCAACGCATGGGATGCGTGAAAGCTGGCCTCATACAGAGACCGCATGTACTCGGATTTATGCATCGCCCCTCCAAGGAGGAACGTGGATCAACATCACGACGGTAGAAAAAAGGGACGAGTTAACCCGTTCGGAAACCTCACGGTTTTCCGTTGACAGTGCGGCCTGCCTGGGCTAAGAAAGTTGTCGCCAAACAGACATTCTTAGCCGGTGACGGCAGGTCGCTAATCCACAGGGTTAGCGGCCTTTTTACTTATGTCTTCTGGATATCCACGCCACTCCATTGCAAGCGTTACCTTGCGCTCCACAGTCGACTGTGCTAGGCCAGTCGATGGATTCGGCGTGTGAAGGGGCTGGTGGAGCCGAGATGCGTCCCGGTATCTTCTTCGCCAGCTCCGGCGAGCAAAACCCATATGTCAGTTGAATAGCGCCGTACCAGTCGATGACGGGGTCCAGGACGTTCTCGGCCAGCTCGCGTAGCGCCTTGTAGCTCTCGAGCGACTTGGGCAGGTTTGGGAGTCCGGTCCGCAATGCCGTCTCGCCGCAGATGATCAGGTCTCGGTACGTTAGGTTGGAGCCGCAGGGGTCGTCGAGCGCAGGGGGGTGGTCGTCCTTGACCAGAGCATTGCCAGCGATCTTCAGGCCCGCCTGCCTGACCTTTGTCAGCAGTTCTTCCATGGATGGACCGCGGGAATCCTCGTTGACCTTGGTGATCAGACCTATCTGCTCATCGAATTCAAGCTGTTCCGCATAACCCGTCATTTCTTCGTTCATGAAGCGAGACTTCATGTAGAGGATGGGCGGCTCATACCCTGTCGCCTCGCCGTAGCTAAACATGCGGACTTCTTGGTTTCGCAGGCTCACTTTGACCCGCTCAATGATCCGAGGGAGCGGCGCAGAGAAATCATCGCACTGGATGACTGTCACCTTGCCCGAGGCGATGTGAATTTTGACGATGTCGGCTATAGCCATATCGCCGTACAGCACGCCCGCGCAGCCGATGTAGATTCTCAAGACCGCAGGCAATCGGCCGATCAGGGAGCTGTGGACCTGGTAGTAGTGGTCGTCGACCAGCCATCCCCCGATGGTCTCGCTGGCGGTCTGACACGCGACGGACAGTGACTGCGGATTGGCTGCCTCTCTGAGCAGGCGGCCCGCCATCTCGGTGGCTGAGCCATAGTCGCCGAAGAATGCCTTCACGTCGCGTTGGAGACCGATCTCCAAATGCCGATAGGGCTTTCGTCGACGGAATGTCTGAAGCGCCAGGTAAACCAGGACGTCGTCGGACCGCTGAGTCCGCGAGGCATCGACAGCGGCCTGGTCGAGGCGACCATGCGCAGCGCGATAAGCCCTTGCGAACGAGCCGAAGGTAGCCTCAAGCTCTTCCTTCCGCTCGATCTCGTCGAGGCCGGGTTCACGGCCCAGCTCCATCCATTTGCGGCGGAGCCCGTCGAACGCCTCTGGGCAGACTTCCCAAGGCCCCGGCTTTGGTAGCCGCGGGGCCTTGGGTTCCCGAACAACCTTCTGCCGGGGTTCCTTAGGCGGCTTGACAAGTCTTG
Source organism: Magnetospirillum gryphiswaldense MSR-1 v2 (assembly GCF_000513295.1). Lineage (NCBI taxonomy): Bacteria > Pseudomonadati > Pseudomonadota > Alphaproteobacteria > Rhodospirillales > Rhodospirillaceae > Magnetospirillum > Magnetospirillum gryphiswaldense. The sequence continues at coordinate 2,009,132 of NC_023065.1, read as the reverse complement.
CCGGTTTCGGGGGGCGTAGCAGACGTGGAACAGAAATCGAGGAGAACTGCCGGGCTCTTGAGCGCGTTAGCTGGAACCGCTGTTCGGCATCCTGGTCCTTGAAGGCGAGAAAGGTGCCTGGCGCCAGGGCGATTGCGCCCGTCCGCAGGTTAGCCTCGATGTAATCCCGGAGCTCCCCTTGGCCAAGGCGGCAGGCACGTCGCGGACGTGGCCGCTCAGCATGGCCACCTGGCCCGTGGCCTCGCTGCTGAGCCGCTCGTGAGCCAAGAGATACAGGTCGCGGTCGACCTCGGCGATGCGTTTCACAACAGGTCCAAGGGCCATTTTCGCCTCGGCCGAATTGGCAACGAGCAAGCCGCCGACACCGGCCGCCAGGGACTTTCCGCTGCCATAGGCGGCAATCGCCATTGTCGCGCCTGCCTGGAAGACAGCGCGGATAAGCGGCGCGGACTTCCGGGTGGGCTGGTAATGCCCAAGCCGCTCCGGAACGGAGAGGTCGTCCTTCAGGTTGACCGAGCGGAAGAATGGCTGGCGGATCATTGATCCTCTCCAATCCGCTTGAAATGACGTTCCAGCCATTCGTCCGTTCCGAGTGTAGGGAGGCTGAGGTGGCGCTCGGCACCAAGCAGGCTGACTTTGACTCCTTCTCGGCCGTAGATTTGTTCGGCGGTGACCGTAATTTCGTCGATCATGTCGCCGCTGAGGCCAAATACACGGGCAGGGCCAAAGCGCCTGCGGACCATTTCCCCGATGGGAACTGAGCCTGATGAGGTCTCTGCCGTTGCGTCACTATGATCTGTCCGTCTTCATGACCGACCGCCGTTTTCCCACCGATCCGCAAGACGGCATCGGGGTCGTCCGGGTGCGCGTGGTGAAATTCGAAACTCTCGACGAGTCCGCTTTCCTGACCATCGAGGCGCGGTTGGCGGAGGACAACGTCCATTCGCTGGCCAACCAGTTGTTCGAAGACCGCAATCCCTTCCTGGGTGGATATCGTATCCGCGAGGTGATGCTGTCGGTGCCGTTCGAACCGGACGATATCAATCCCCGTGGCCGGACCATTTCCCTGAAGCTGCGGCACCCCAATGGCTGCGATCTGAAGGACAAGACGGACAAGGAGCGGCTGATCGGGGAGAAGTACCTGCGTCGTTGGGGCATCCTCCAGGAACTGACCGCTTGAGCCGCGTGACGACGCTGTCGGAGACGGGCCTGCGCTTTCTGCTGGGATTTGCGGAGTTGGCCCGTCCCGTCATCTCGTCCGGCATCCTGGCCGAACAGCTTGGCGGCGAGGCGAGGGCGCTGATCGACGCCGGCTATCTGATTCCCGACGGCAACCGGAAGACTGTTCTGGTGACCTTCGGTGAATCGGAAGTGGACGTCCCGGTCGTGCGCGACGGCATCACGGGACAGTTCCGCTGTTTTCACCCTGACCGGGGGTTCCTGGATGTCGATCCGTTGCGGCTGGGCACGTTCCGGCTCGACGCCGATCGTCTCCCGGAAATCGTGATCAGTCTTCTTGGCATGCCAGCGAACACCCGGCCAATGACGCTGGTGCCCGATCACCTGTGGGATCTGGGGCAGGATTACCTGACCAAGAAGAAGTTCCCGATCTACATGGCCCGGCGGCTGGGACGACCCGATATCCATGAGCGTATCGGAGAGGCGTTGGTGCCAAGGCGCACTCGTGGCCCCAGCCTGCTGCTGACCGCAGGCGAGTTTCCCAAACATCTCGCTCTCCCGCCGGAGTATAGGGCGATTGCCATCGCCAATGGCTTGGTCTCGAACAATCATGGCGTTCAGTTGGACAAGGCGATCTTGCGCGGAACGCTGCTGGGCTGCGTGGTGCCGACGGATAACGGGCCGCTGACCCATAGTGCCGACTTCGATGTCGTCACCGTCCATGGGAAGGATTACGTCTTCCGGGGACCAAAGCAGCGCGACGTGGTCCGACAACTGGTCGAGGCATTCCTGGCTGGTCAGGGGCGGTGCCTGACCGCCAAGGTGCTGGAGGGGGCCGAATGCAGCGACTCGGTCAACACGCTGGCCAAGGTGTTCAGTGGCCGCAAGGACTGGCGGGAGTTCATCACCGAGGAAGGTGGCTCGTGTTGGATTTTCCTGTGATCTGAGCGCATGGAATTCGGATCGGCCGCCTTCGGGCGGCCTTTTTTGCGCCTGAACGACATTCCTACCTTCGCTCCTCCCTTCCAACTCCCCGGCTCCTACCTTCTCCTCCGCCATCCTTCCCGCAGGTTTTCGCACCGCCCGGAAGGATACGGCAATGATTCTCAAACACCTGAACCAGATCGAACTTTCCCGCCGCTGGAGCCTCAGCCCGCGCACGCTTGAGCGTTGGCGCTGGCTTGGCCTGGGACCCCGCTACCTGAAGATCGGCGGCCGGGTGGTCTACCGCCAGGAGGACATCGACGCCTACGAGGCGGCCCAGGTGCGCGAAAGCACTTCGGGCGGCGTTCCGGTGTCGGGAGGTGTGTCGTGATCGCCGCCGCCAACACCATGCCGGTGGTGGGGGAGGGCGCCTTGCTCGGCTGGCTCGACAGCGCCGCTCCCGGTGAGCTGATCGCCTATCACGAGGGCCATCTCGTCTGCGACCGCACCTTCGGCGTCTCGCAATTGCCCGATCCGGTGCGGGAAGAAGTCAATCGCGTCGCCCTTTGTGCGAGGAAGCATCTGCAGCACGCGCCGGGCAAGACGGTGATCTTCGTCGGCGTGCTGGAGAAGGTCACCGACGAGTTCAACGCCATTACCTGGCAGCCGCAGATGGAGGGCTCGAAGGCAGGGCGCGAACTGCCCGGCATCGTCGATCAGGTCATCTCCATGCATCTGTTCTCGGCCGATCCCGAGGGCAACTGGCTGCTGGACGAAAAGGCCACCGAACGCCGCCTGGTCCGCCGCCTGGATCGTCGGCGCCGACCGCTGGTCGGAGGCCAAATGGCGGGATCTTGAGAAGCAGGTGGCGGCCACGGACTTTGCCAATGCCAGTGACCCGGAGGCCGGGCAGATCCGCCGGATCGCCCGCCGTCCCCGGCGGATCATCAAGTTCAGCGGGATGCACTGATCATGGCTCTCGACGAGATGAAGGCTGAGCGCGAGCGGGTGCTGGCGCGGCGCAATTCCCTGGTCGCCCGCGTCACCGTCGGTGACCGCACGGTCCAATACGACCTGACCCAGGCCAATCACGTCCTGGCCGATCTCGACCGCCGCATTGCCCAAGCCGAGGGCAAGAAGCCGCGTCGGCGGATCCTCGCCGTTGCCACCAAGGGACTCTGACCATGTTGTCGGCCTTCCGGCGAAAGGTAGGTGCCCTGATCGGCGGCTTCGAGGCCGCCCAGGGCAGCCGCCGGCTCAAGGGCTTCCAGCCCAGCCGCGCCCACGTCAACACCCTGATCGCCGCCGCCGGTTCCGACATCACCGCCCGTGCCCGCTATCTGGTCCGCAACAACGGCTAGGCCCGAAAACGGTCACCTCTAAGCGCCCAATCAGGCCAATCCGTTCACTGATCCACAATGCGCAAGCACGGCAGCGCTAGGAAGTCTCGGGAAATCCCCCAGCGCCTTCCAGTTCCACTGCAACGGATGAATGGATGGTGAAAAAGAAGGTGCAACCCTCATTGGGCCGCGCTTGAAACCAGATGCGACCGCCATGGTGCATGACGATGCGCTTGCAGATGGTCAACCCGATACCGGTGCCGGGATATTTTTCGGCAGTGTGCTGACGACGGAACAGGTCGAACATATCGTGTTCACTGTCTTCGATGCCGATGCCGTTGTCGGTCACCGAAAATTCCCACACACCGCCGTCCTCCCTGGCCTGGACGCGAATGGCAAGCGGACGTAGAGGGTTGTGGAACTTGATGGAATTGCCCAGAAGGTTCTGCCACAGCTGCACCATCTGGCGATGGTCCCCATGCACCTTGGGCAAAGGTTCCACCGTCACCGTGCCGCCGGTGGCCTCGAGCGACTGCCGGACGTTGTCAAGGGCTTCACGACAGCAAACGCCCATGTCGATGATCTTCAGAGGAGTGTCGGCGGCGATCCGTGAATAGATGAGCAGATCGTTGATCAGGCTGTACATTCGCAGTGCTGCCGACGAAACTAACCCCATCCAGTCCTTTTCTTCCACCGTCAGTCGCTCGGACATTTGGCGCTCGATCAACTGGGTGAAGGCGGTGATCGTGCGCAGGGGCTCCTGGAGATCGTGAGCCGCAACGTAGGCGAATCGTTCCAATTCGCTGTTCTGGCGCGTAACCAGATCGAGCGTTTGCATCAGCTCCCGCTCTGCCTTCTTGCGCGCGGTCACGTCCTCCTTGATGGCAACATAATGGGTTATGCCCCCCTCCGCGTTGCGGATTGGAGCGATGATCGCTTCTTCCCAATACGTCGAACCATCCTTGCGGCGATTGCAAAACTCCCCCGTCCAGGTCCGCCCCGACGAAATCGTCTCCCAAAGCGCCTTGTATTCCGCATCCGACTTGCCGCCGTCCCTGAGGATGCGAGGGTTCCGACCGACGACGTCCTCAAACGAATAACCTGTATTTAGGGTGAACTGCGGGTTCACATATTCAATGTTTGCTGCGGTGTCGGTGATGATAATTGCCACCGGGCTCTGCTCCACCGCCCGCTGCAGCTTGCGGATGGCTTCATCGGCCTTGCGGATATCGGTGATGTCGCGAAATACCGCCACATAATTGGCGAGTCGTCCGTTCTCATCGCTGACGGCCTTGATGGACAGCCATTCAGGATAGATCTCGCCATTCTTGCGTCGGTTCCAGATTTCTCCCTGCCATCCACCGGTCGCGGCGAGGGTCTGCCACATCGAGATGTAGAAATCTGGTCCGTGCCGGCCTGACCCGAGAATGCTTGGACGCTGGCCGAGAATTTCCTCACGCCGATATCCGGTGATGGCAAAGAAACTATCGTTGACGGCGACAACGGTGTTGGCAGCATCGGTTATCAAGATGCCTTCGCTGCTGGAGCGGAAGACCGTTGCAGCCAGCTTGAGCTGTGCCTCGGCCGCCCGTCTTTCAGCGATCTCGGTGGTAAGCGAATTGACCATGCCGCTGAGCGATCTGGCGAGAGTCGCCACCTCACGATAGCCCGAGACCAGTGGAATAGGCTCGGTCAGCGCGCCCTCGCCGATCCGGGCGGCCGCCGCGGACAAGCGCTCGATGGGGGCGGCCAGGCGCCCTGCCAACTGCCAGCCAACAATCGCTCCCAGCAGGCCGGCAATACCGCCTATCCAGAGGATGCGCTCGCGGGTCGCGCGAGCCAGGGCCAAGGCCGTCGACTCATTCTGGCGGACGATGATGGTCCAGCCGAGACCTGGATAGCTCTGATAGCCCTGGCTGCGCGCGAAACCGGACAGATAGATCGTTCCGTCCTGCCAGCGCAGCAAATCGCCCGCCCGATTGACCGAAGCGAGGTCCATTCCCGCCGGGGCAATCCGCGAAAACGCCTCGCCCTCGTTGCCAGTCGTACCGATCAGCACGATGCCCTCGCGGCTGATCAGGAAGATCTGAGTGTCGGTCGGCTTGTTGAAGGTGTTGACCACGTCCTGGGTCCACCACCAATGGAGATGGCCGCACAGGACCTGGACCACGTTGCCGTCAGGATCGCGGATGGGGGTGGCCACATCCAGCAGGTAGATGGGGGCGCCTCGCGGATTGGGTAGAAGCTTTGCTAGCAGCAATGCGTCATGGACATCACCGACATAAGGGGCTTTGGCTCCCTCGGAGAACCACGGACGTTTGGAGAGGTCGCGGGTCTCGAGATAGCCTTGAGTGCCCACTAGTCCCTGACCGCTGGCAAGATCGGCGATGCCTATCCATGCATAGTACTGGTAGGTGGACTGGACCCGTTCGAGGATGCGGCGCTTGCTGTCGACGGGAGTGGCGGGTGAGCGGAACTCATCCAGTTCGGCTAGGATCTGGATCTCGCGGAACCTTTCGAACATGCCGCGATCGAGAGCATCGAGAATCTGGGCCGCCAACCCGCTTAGCGCCTGCCCCTGCCGTTCGGCAAGATGGTTGCGGGCAAGTTCGGCAAACAAAAGGCCAATGGCCAGTGCTAGCCCGCAGGCTAGGCCGCCGACAGTCAACCCCAGCCGAACCCGCAGCCCAAGTCTGCTATCAAAGCTAGCAGAAGATTTTGCAGCTGGCGACAGCAGGCTTTTCCCTTGATCGTCGAATCCGTGTCCGGTCATTTTTCCTGTCTTCCCCGCTCTACCCGGCGTGTACCTGTTGCAGGATATTGAGGTTGTTCAGCATGGCGCACTCCGAAACCGGGCGGGCACATACTTTAGGCGCTATTGATGTATGGCGAAAGCCTCTCGACGCGCGGCGCGGCATTCCGATTTCGGACATCCTCTACCGCTCGTTTCACCTCTTTCGGACGGCGCTGAACTGGGCGCACTGATGGCGGCCAGAATCACGGCGGCACGCCCTCAAATGAGTGACGTTCCGCCAGAAGCCTAAGCGATCTTCTTGGTCTTGAGGTAGTTTGCCAGCTTACCATCCACGAGAAAGAAAAGCTAAGGCCCCGGAGTCCACCACCGAGATGTAGTGCAAATTTCGCGATTTGTTCTTTTTCGCCCATATGGACCTCCAGCGCCCCTTTGGCCAATTTGTTGGCGGGAGTGCTGTGATGGCAGATCAGGTCAAGCGTGGTCGAAATACCTGTAACTTTCAGCGGACGGCAGAGCAGCCCAACGCTGTGAGTTCTTTGGCTGCGCTTCCGCTGGAAACTGCCCTCGCACAGACCCACCGTAAGGGTCGTGACCCGGGTCGCGACCCTCCCTTGGGTGACGGGGCAATTGCCCCGGAACCTTTGAGCAGCGGTTGTCGGCGGCTTACCGATACCGAGCTTGAGGACGGAGGTTTGCAGAGGGTCAGCGACACACCTTCTGCCTCGCTGGTGAGGGCGAACGGCAGGGTGCGGCCCTCGCGCTGACGCATCACCACGACGCACTTGCGCTTGCCGTTCATGTTCTCGGCCAAGCGGCGGTCAACCCGATCCACCTTGCGGTTGGCCGGGCGGACATGCCCACCCACATAGCAGCCGTCCACCTCGACGGTGCCGTTCAGCACCATTCCCCGCAATTCCGCCGCCATGGCCTCGCGCAGCTTGTGGGTCAGGACGAAGGCCGTCTTGTATTGGACGCCGAGATCGCGGGCCAGTTGGAGGGAGGAAATACCCTTGGCCGCGTTGATGAAGATGACGATAGCCAGGAGGTAATCCCGGATCGTCAGCTTACGGCTGGCGAAGATCGTTCCCGAAGTGACGGAGAACTGCTTGCCGCAGCCCTTGCACTTGAAGATCGGGCGCGAGGCGTAGGCGTAACAGGCCACGCAGCCGCATTCCGGGCAGACAGCCTCGCCTTCGGTCGAGGCCCAACGGATCGCCCGGAACATGGCCATCGCCTCTTCGTCCGTCATCCGCATCACGTCCCGCAACGACAGGCTCCGCGCCTTGGCGCTGAGGAGGAAGTGCTGTCCGGGAGTCTTGCGAGGCATGGCGTGACACCGTGTCATTAACCAGTGACTTTGAGTGTAGTCACATTTTAATGACACAGCAACACTAAATGTCATTCCAGAATGAATTAATAACATGAAAATATGTCTTGCTTTCACCCTGGCATGACCTACACATCATGGTGTAATGATGCGAGCCATGAACTACGACGAATTCCAGCGCCATGTCGGCAAGGCGGGCCTCACGTTGAAGGCTTTTGCCGGGCTCGTGCGCATGAACCGGATATCGCTGTCTAACCTCGCCAAGAAGGGCGAGGTGCCGACGCACCTGGCGATCATCGCGGCCCTTCTGGGCGAGATGGCCGATAAGGGGATCGACTACCGCGAGGTGCTTTCCCGTATCGACATCGCCCCGAAGAAGCCCCGGGGTGCCGGCAAAGGCGGCAAATTCGGCGGCGATAAACAGGAGGAGCTGTTCGTCAGGCCGCCGAAGCCGAGCCCATCCGGCAGTGCCGCAGGCTCAGAAGAAACGCGTTGAAAGAACGGATGCGGAACAGTACATTGCGAGAACAGGAGGCGTCCATGAATGCACTGATCACGCGGCCGGCCGGGCCTGCGACGCGAGATGACGCGGTTGCGACCGACCTCTTCTCCTGCGGAGGAGGGATGAGCGCCGGGTTCTCGCGCAGCCACGGTTGGCGGATTGCCGCCGCCGTCGATCTCGAAGTGGCGAAGCCCTCCGGCAAGGCGGCGGGCGAAACCGGCTGCAACGCGGTCTACGAGGCCAACCACGGCCTCCGCCCCATCTCCGCCGATTTGCTGGTGTTGCCGCCGGCCGAGTTGATGGAAACGGCGGGGCTGGAGCGCGGGGAAACGTCCTGCCTGATTTCCTGTGCACCCTGCACCGACTTTTCACGCGCCAATCCGGCCAATCACGTCACGGACAAGGAGCGGAACACGCTCGTCGGCCGAACCGGCGATTTCATCGAGGCGCTGCTGCCCGAGACGTTCGTCATGGAGAACGCCCGCGAACTGATCACCGGCAACCATCCCCAGCATTGGCGGGGACTCAAGGCGCGGCTGGAACTGCTCGGGTACGACGTGCGGGAGGACGTGCATTTCCTGTCCGACTTCGGCCTTCCCCAGGTGCGCGAGCGAGCGCTGATCATGGCGTCCCGCATCGGCCCGGCCCGGACTCTCGAAGACCTATGGGACGGCTGGAAAGTCGCACCCGAGGCGGTGACGGTGAGGACCGCCTTCGCCCGGCTCGCGGAGTGGCAGGCGGCCAATCCGGTGGACTCCGATGGCGCTGCTTTTCCCGGCATGGGCGAAGAAGTCGCCGCGCGGCTGGCCGCAACGCCGTTCGATGGCGGAAGCTGGGTGGATGTCGCCCGCAATCCGAAGACGCGGCACCTCTGCACCCCCGAATGCCTGAAGCGTTGGGAAAGCCGCGATCTCGGATCGCACCCCGACGTGTACGGACGCATGTGGTGGGATCGGCCCGCGCCGACGATCAAGCGTGAATGCGCCCATGTCGGCAACGGTCGTTACGCCCATCCGGAGGCCAACCGCCTGCTTACCGTCCTGGAAATGGCGACCCTACAGGGGTTCCCGTTCCACTACCGGTTCCCTTCGCGGGCGGTCGCCAATCGCTATCGCGTCATCGGTGATGCCGTCCCGCCGATGATCGCCTGGCAGATTCGCGCCTGTGTCGATTGGATGCGGAACGGGCGCAAGCCTGATCCGACGGAATGGATCATGCCGGATACGTCCTTGCGCCTTGAGGATTTGCGTCGGGCGTCCGAGGCCCCGATGCCGGCGTCCCGTGCGGCCTAAAGGCCGCACCAGATGCGGACATTCGAGACGAAATAGTTCCAGTGATCAGGATGGCGACGCCGGCCGCCGTCCCATCCCCAGCAGTGGTGCAGATTAAAGATGTGGCTGAACCGAGTAAGGTCACGGTTGTTCATGACGCGCCGTTGAACACCACCCTCAAGAATTTCGCGGTTCAACACCGACATCATCAGGAAGCGATCAGTTCTCAATTCGGTCTGGGTCTCGCGCGATGCGAGGCCCATGCGCTCAGCTTCCGCCGCCGCCCGTCATCGTCCAGGGCAATGCTCAGTTCCTCAGCCACCATTTCGGCCACGTCGTTGGTGGTGATGGCGGTATCCGCCCGCCGCACGGCATCCAGAATGGCCTTGGTAAGGTCGCCTCGCGCCATGGGGTGTTCCAGCAGCGGCGTCGGCCTGGGCAGACGGGCCGGAATGGCCTCGGGATTGGCGGAAGACCCCATGAATAGCTTCAAGGTGGCGTCCACATGCACCAGGGAGGCGCGAAGATCGTTGATGCGGCGTTCCGCCGCAACGATTTCCCCGGCCAGTTCGCCCCGCTTGTGCTTCAGCGCCGATACCACATGGCTCTCAGCCATCGAAAATCTCCAAATGCAGTTAAGCATCCGGACGTTAGGCTAACAACCGAAGTTAGGGGAGGCTTCCGAAGGTGTGCTTGCTACATAATGCCGTAAATCACGCCGAGAGTGCCCCACAATGGCAAGCCATCCGTCAGATGCCCGATAGCTGAAACGCGGGTCGAGGACCGGGACGTAGCGCGAGAAGGTGTCCACCACCGTCAAAACCCGGATCTTTCGGCCCGTAGCCAGTTGGTCATGAACGAAATCCATGCCCAGGTTTCGTTGGGCCGGGTCGCCTCCTTCCGATCTTCCCGCAGCTTGGCCTTGACGCGACGCTTCGGGGCTTTGTTGCGTAGCTGTAGGCCCATTTCCCGGTAAATCCGGTAAGTCCGGTTCTGCCCCAATGACCAGCCCTCACGGCGCAATAACACATGCACCCGGCGATAGCCGTAGCGCACCCGCGTCTCCGCGATCTCCTTGATCCGTTGCCGAAGGCCAGCCCGTTCTTGTCGACGCGATTTGTAGTGATAGGTCGAAGTGTCCACCTGAAGGACCCGGCAGGCCCGCCGGATCGACACGGCCCATTCCCTGCAAAGCCCGTCAACCAGCTTGCGCTTGAGAACAGGATTCACATTTTTCGGCGGATGACGTCCTGCAGCATTTCTTTGTCGAGCGTCAGATCGGCGACGATGCGCTTCAACTGGGAGTTCTCCTCCTCCAACTGACGCAGTCGCCGCATCTCGGTCGGCAACAGGCCGTCGTATTTGCGCTTCCAGTTGAAGTACGTCGCTTAGCTGATCCCGGCCTTGCGGCAGATTTCCGCAACCGGAATGCCATCCGCGCCTTGCTTCAGGATGAACGCCTTTTGCGCGTCCGTGAACTTCGATGCCTTCATCTCGATCTTCCTTCCCCAGCCGGGAAATCCGATCCGAAAACTCTAACTCAAAACGATCCAGTTTTCCGGGGGCACATCAAATTTCCCAAGGCAGGTCAGCCCGCTGGTCTAGAGCGGTTTCACGCCGAGCGGAATCGGTAGAGGATTCCCCCTGAGGTCATTTTGTGATTCAACATCTTCGGTAACAACGCTCCCGAGGATGATGCGATGACGTGGCGCTCAGGGCAGTCCTATTCTCAGGACTTGCGCGATAGAGTTTTGGCGGCTGTGGACAGCGGCATGAGCGCCTACGAGGTGGCGCCGCTGTTCCGGGTGAGCGTTTCGTACATCTACAAGGCCCAAGGCCGCCGCCGGGCCACCGGCGAGACGACGGTGAAGCCACGGCCTGGGCGGCCAGGACAGAAGCTGGCGGCTCACCTTGAGGCGTTGCAGGCGCAGATCAAGGTCGAGCCCGATGCCACGCTGGCTGAGTTGCGCGCCTGGGTTCTGGCCGAATTGGGCGTGTCGATCAGCGTCGGCGGCCTGTGGAACACGCTTGAGCGGCTCGACCTCAGTCTGAAAAAAAGAGTGCGCATGCTGCCGAGCAGGAACGTCCCGACGTAGCCGAAGGACGCATCGCCTGGCGAGCCGAGCAGCCGGCGCTGGACCCAACCCGCTTGGTCTTCCTTGATGAAACCGGGGCATCGACCAACATGACCCGGCGCTACGGACGGGCGCCGCGCGGTCAGCGGCTGCTGGCTGCGGTGCCGCACGGTCATTGGAAAATGACCACCTTCGTCGGGGCGCTCCGGCATGACGGAATCTCCGCCCCCTTCGTCATCGACAAGGCGATGAATGGCGCGATCTTCCTGGCCTATGTCGAGCAGGTCCTGGCTCCGACCTTGCGGCCCGGCGACATCGTCGTAATGGACAATCTGCCCGCCCACAAGGTGGCAGGGGTCAAGCAACTCATCGAAGCCCGAGGGGCCACCCTGCGGTATCTGCCGCCCTACTCCCCAGACCTCAATCCCATCGAGCTCGCCTTCGCCAAGCTCAAGAGCCTGCTGCGAAAGGCGCAAGCCCGCACCATCAACACCTTATGGGACGTGATCGGAAAACTCATCGACCTGTTTCCGCCCGAGGAATGCGCCAATTTCTTCGCCCACGACGGATATGGACGCTCGATGTGAAAATGCTCTAAACCAAGCGAACGGCTTCGCGCTTAAATTCGTCAGTGAACGTCCTCATTCCTGTACCCGTCATCTGAATATCCTTCGTGCGGTTTTATCACAGCACGCTCTCCACTCTGTTCCGGGCAAGTCCGGTCGTCCATTGGCCGTTGGGCGCATCAGGGTCAGCCTCGGTTTTGCCGGATGGTTTCGGCGTACCAGTCGAACGACGCCTTGGGGGTGCGTCGTCCGGTGGGGAAGTCGACGCGGATGATGCCAAAGCGGTTGCCGTAGCCCGATCCCCATTCAAAATTATCGAACAGCGACCAGATGAAATAGCCGCGAATGTCGGCACCTTGTTCGATCGCCGTGGTCATGGCCGCCGTGTACAGCTTCAGGTACGAGATGCGATAGAAATCATCGACCCGGCCCGCAGCATCGGCGAATTCCTTGTCGTCATCCCGACCACAACCATTTTCGGTGATGTAGATGGGCAGGCCGTAGCGCTGGTGGGTCTCCATCAACTGGTCGGTGAAGGCCTCGGGGAATATTTCCCAGCCGATTTCCGGGTGGGCCTCGGCCACCTTGACGTCGGCCCAGGCGAAACCAAGCTGGGAATTTGGATCGTCCTTGGCCCAGATGGGGCCGTAATGGTTCATCCCCACCCAATCCAGGCGACGGCAGATGCGGGCCATGTCGCCGGCCTGCACATAGGGTTCGTAATCGGCGGCGACGTGGGCCGGGTAATGACCCAGGATATGCGGGTCGGCATAGACCCGGTTCCAATGGGCGTCCAAAATTTCGGCGGCGCGGCGATCGGCGGCGGAGTTTTCATCCGCCGGGTGGATGGGTTGCAGATTGTAAACGCAGCCGACGGAAGCGTCGGGCACCCAATGGCGGATGACATCCACCGCCGCCCCATGGGCCAGATTGACGTGATGGCAGGCGGGGAAATAAGCGGCGCGGTCCTCGGCTGCCGGGGCACACCAGTTCATGGCATAGCCGAACAAGGTGCACACATTGGGCTCGTTGAAGGTGGCGAAATGCTTGATCCGGTCGCCGAAGCGCCGCACCACCAAGGTGGAATAATCGGCGAACCAGCCGGCCACGTCGCGGTTGGTCCAGCCGCCCAACTCGTGCAGGCGCTGCGGCAGATCCCAGTGATACAGGCACAGCCACGGGGTGATGTCGGCTTCCAGCACCGTGTCGATCAGGCGGTCATAGAAATCCAGGCCCTTGTCGTTGATGGCACCGCGTCCGCGCGGCAGCACCCTGGGCCACGACACCGAAAAGCGATAGGCGTCGATGCCCAGGCGCTTCATCAGCGCCACGTCTTCGGGGTAGCGGTGATAATGGTCGCAGGCGACATCGCCGGTATCGCCGTTGGCGGTGCGGCCCTTGGTGCGCGAATGGAGGTCCCAGATGCTGGGGCCTCGGCCATCTTCCGCCGCCGCCCCTTCGATCTGATAGGCCGAGGTGGACCCGCCCCAGACGAAATCCGGGCGAACCTTGAGCGGCAAAGTCTTTGTCTTGGTCATGCTTCCCCCGGAGCCTGGGTTTTATTTCTCCCAGTCTACGCCCGAAGCGAAAACCGTCAACGCTGCAAGGCGTTGAGCGACAAGATCACCTTGTCCAGACCACGGAAGGCGGCGGCCAGTTCCACATGGGCTTCCCGCATGGCCCCGGCATCGGGGCAGGGATGGCCGCCCAGGCGGTTGGCCTGCAACATGCGCACCGCCGCCGCCAGGCTTTGGCCCTTGACGAAATCGGCCACACGCTGCACGGCGGCATAATGCACCGAGATATGGGCGGCCAGTTGCGGCGACAGCAGGAACAGGCTGCCCTGGGCGGTGCGGAAAGCGCAATCGATGCCGGCCATGGAGATCACCGCCGACACGAACGACACGCCGGCATCGACATTGGGCGGCAAGGGGACGGCGTCGAAGGCCAGTCGACGGGTTTCCAATTCGGCGGCCAGGCAGGCGGCGGTGGCACGGCGACGCTCGGCCAATTCGGCCCGACGCATGGAGCGGGCGGCGGTGATGCCGAACAGCCCGGCCAGCATGGCCCCGGTCACCAGCAGTAGGGCCATGGCCCAGGCCGGCAGCAGGCCGGCGGCGGGGGGCACCGTCTCGACAACCGGAACCTGAACGACCACCGGCGGCGGAGACGGGGACGGCAGGACCGGTGCCACCGTCGACGGGGTCGAGGGTTGGGGCGGGGCGGGGGCCGCAGCCGCCGGCTCGTCGGGTTCCGCTGGACGCAGCGGCTGGAAATCCGGTCGTTCCTCCTCGACCGCCGGCTTGTCCTGAGGCGGAGCGGCCACCGGCGCCGGCGCTTGGGCCAAAGCCGGGGCGGCGATCAGCAGGAAAGCCAGGGGAAGCAAACGCAAGGACAGCATGGGAGTCTTCCGCAAGGATGGGTGGCTGGCGGCGACCATACCCGAACCGGCACGATGGCGGAATAGCGGCCAGTGTCCTGCCCCAGAAATTCGCATGGCGGAATTCTGGGATAAGCAGGCCACTAATTTATTGAATTGTGTGGTGATTTCGATGTTCGCAGGAAGATGCGACCTTCGGAATCGCCACACTAGGCGACAATCATCCCCGCCGCCAGCTTTCGTCCGCCTCGGTGGTGAGCAGATGCGTGTCGTCGATGACCCGCTCGGGCGGGAAGGTGACGGTGACGGTGGTGCCATGATCGGGAATCGAGTGCAGTTCCATGGTGCCGCCATGGGCATTGACCAGGGCCTTGGTCAGGGGCAGGCCCAGCCCGGTTCCCTCGTATTTGCGCGACAGTCTGGTGTCGGCCTGGACAAAGGGTTCCATCACCTTGTCCATATCCTCGGGGGTCATGCCGATACCGGTGTCGATCACCTCGATAACCATGCCGCGGCCATCCACCTGGGCGGTCACCCGGACCATGCCGCCATCGTCGGTGAACTTGACCGCGTTGGACAGCAGGTTCAGCAGAATCTGGCGGATGCGCCGTTCATCGGCGCGCAGGAAGGCCAAGCCGTCGGGCAGGTCGGCTTCCAGGGAAATGCCGTTGGCCGAGGCCCGCTTGTCCATCATGCGCAGGCTGGCGCGGACCACCGCCGCCACGTCCACCGGGCTTTCCACCAGATCGGTCATGCCGGCCTCGGCCTTGGACATATCCAGGATATCGTTGATCAGCTCCAGTAGATGCATGCCGCTTTCATGCACGTCGTCCACATAGGATCGATAGGCCGGCGGTTGCAATGGGCCGAAGATTTCGTGCTTCATCAGTTCGGAAAAGCCGATGATGGCGTTCAAGGGCGTCCGCAATTCGTGGCTGATATTGGCCAGGAAGGTGGCCTTGGCCCGGTTGCCGCGCTCGGCGGCGTCGCGGGCCTCACGCAAGGTGACTTCCACCTTCTTGCGGTCGGTGATGTCGGTGAAGGTCAGGATCAGGCCGCCGCCGGGCATGGCGGTCGAGCGGATTTCCAGCACGCTGCCATTGGGACGGGCATGTTCGAACACCCGGCGCGGGTCGCGGCGCAGACGGGCCAGACGGCGCTGGACCTTGACCATGATGGCGCCGGAATGGCCGAATTCGCCCTGTACCGCCAGATAAAGCAGCAAGGCTTCCAGGTTGGACGTGCCGGTTTCGATCTCGGTTTCCGGCAGGTCCAGCAATTGCCGGGCATGGCTGTTGAGCGCCACCAGCCGTTCGTCGCCGTCGAACACCACCACGCCTTGGCCCATGTTGTCGATGATCGTCTGACGCATGGCCGATTGCGTCGCCAGTTCCTGCTCGTGCCGCTTCAACGGCGTGATGTCGGCGGCGGTGCCGCGATAACCGTCGAATTTGCCGTCGGCGTCGAAGGCCGGACGCCCGGCCATCTCGACGAATTTCACCGCACCGCTGGGCATGGGGTGGACAAAGATGAACCCGCGGAAGGGGCGGCGGCCCCGGATCAGGCTTTGCTGTACATCCCAATCGCGTGGGTCTTCGCACGATGTGGCCAGATCGCTGAAGGGCCGACCGATGAAATAGCCCGGCCCCACCCCCAGCACCTGACGCACCCGACCGGACACGAAGGTGAAGCGCAGATCGGCATCCAGCTCCCAGAACCAGTCCGAGGCCGATTCGGCCAGATCGCGGAAGCGCTGTTCGCTTTCCACCAGGGCGTCTTCCACCCTTTTGCGGTCGGTGATGTCACGCACCAGACCGATATAGGTGATCAGCCCGCCCTGGTTCATGCGGGTCACCGCCAGTTCTAGCGGAAACACCGTGCCGTCCTTGCGTTTGCCCTTGACCTGACGACCGATGCCGATGACCCGGGCCTCACCGGTTTCGGCGTAGCGGCGCATGTAATCGTCATGTTCGGAATGATAGGGTTCGGGCATCAGCATGCTGACATTGCGGCCCACCGTCTCGTCGGCGCCATAGCCGAAGATGCGTTCGGCGGCGGCGTTGAACGACAGGATGGAAGCGGTGTCATCGATGGTGATGATGCCGTCCACCACCGTGTTCATGATGCCGCGCAGCCAAGTGACACTGTCGTGCAGCGACGCGGTCACCTGCCTCCGGGCGGTGACGTCGCGCAGGATGCGCAGATAGCCGCCATCGGCGGTGGGGTAGACGTTGATGGAGACCCAACGGCCATCAAACAGTTCCGCCTCGCAGCCCTGCACCGCCGGCACCGCGTGATCAGCCAGCTTGCCCGAGCGCACGACCTCGCATTCCTGCCGCACCACCCCCATTTCGAACTCGGCATCGACAATGTCTTGAAACAGGCGGCCGGGCTTGATGATCTCGGCCACCGGGGCCATGAACTGGCGGTACAGGTCGTTGGCGGTCACCAATCGTTCGCGCGGATCGAACAAGGCGACGCCGTCTTGGACACTGGACAGGGCGTCGACCAAGCGGCTTTGCAGCAGATTGGCGCGTTGGCCTTCGCTTTCCGCCACCGCCTGCTGCCGCATCAGCACTTCCAGCAGCAGCGCCAAGGCCATCAGCACCGACAACAATTGGGCGACGAAAAAGCCCCAGACGGCGATGGCGTGGTCGGAATTGAGGACGGGCGATGCCAACAGCACCAGCCCGTGCAGGGCGAAGGCGATGGAGGCCAGGGTATTGGGCGCCTGATGGCCGCCGCGCAGGCGCGGGGCGCGGAAATGCCAAGCGGCCAACAAAAGCGGTCCGCCGCCCAGGCCGAGAACCGGCAAATCCAACGGCAGCAGGCCGTTGGCGCGGCCCAGATGGACCAGCAGCCCCCAGGTCATGGCCACTTGCAGGCCGCCTATCAGCAAGCCGCCGGAAACCGGGCGTCCCCCCAGGGAAACGGCACCGCACAGGGACAGACCGGCAGCCAGGGCATGCAATCCGTCGGACAGGTCGGCGCGGATGTCCAAGCCATCCGGTATCAAGACGGCGCGGGACAGGGTTTCCAGAAAAAAGGCGGCGGCCCACCAGCCAAAGGCCTTGGGGGCATTGGGCAAGGTCCAGCCGTAAAGAGTGACCACGGTCAACACCGCGGCCCCCATCACCGTCCCCAACAAGGCCGCCTGTAAGGTTAAATCCATCAGTCCGGCTTCCCCTGTCCGACCGCCCCCACAGCCGGCCCGCGCACGTTTTGTGTGTTAGTCGTCGTAAGCTACCAAGGTCGAGCACGGAACGTTCATGTCCGACAGACGCTGGCGACCGGGCAGGAAATTCAGTTCAATGATCGCCGCCGCGCCGGTGACGTTGCCGCCCACCTTGCGCAGCAAATCAACCCCGGCACACATGGTGCCGCCGGTGGCCAGCAAATCGTCCAAGATGACCACGCGCTGGCCCGGCTGGATGGCGTCTTCCTGGATCTCGATGGTGTCGGTGCCATATTCCAACGAATATTCATGGCGGATGGTCTTGCCCGGCAGCTTGCCCTTCTTGCGCAGCATGACGAAGCCACAGCCCAGCTTCAACGCCAGCGGCGCCGCCACCAGAAAGCCGCGGGATTCGACGCCGGCCAGCACGTCGGGCTGGAGCTTGCGCACATCGTTGGCCAAGCGGCCCAGGGCCACCGACCAAGCATCAGGATGGGCCAACAGGGTCGAGATGTCATAGAACAGGATGCCGGGCTTGGGAAAGTCCGGAATGCCGCGAATGTGGTCCTTGATATCCATCTTGCAATCGTCCCATGGCAAGTCGTCGATTGGGGCAGAAGGTAATCCCTAATGCCGTCGGGGTCAAAGCGGCAGCAGGGCCGCCAGTTCATCCAGCACGGATTGGAGCGGGATCAGGTCCATGGACTCGCCGCCATGATCCTGCGCCCGGATCACCCGCGCCACCTGGGCGGCGGGGGCGAACTTGGCCGCCGGTGTCGGCCCGAACAGCGAAATCAGCGGTACGTCGGCGGCGGCCAGCATGTGGCCGGTGCCGGAATCGTTGGCGATGGCCGCGCGCAGGCGCCGGCCCAGGGCGATGGTCAACAGCGGGGTTACCTTGTCCGCCGCTTGCAAGGGCAGCAGGGCCTGGGGCAGGGTGGCGCGAATCGGCATCGCCCAATCGCCTTCATTGGGGCCCAGCAGGAAAACCGGCACCCGGCCCTGTTGCGTCAGATGTTCACCCACGGCGATAAAGCGATCGAGCGGCCAGCATTTCTGCCGCCCACCGGCCCCAGGGGCCAGTCCCACATAGACCGGACCGTCCGGCAGCAGGCGGGCGGCCTCGGCTTCGGTGGCGGGGTCGATGATCAGGGCGGCGGCGGTTTCCACCACGCTCCCTTTGGCCAGGGTGACCAGATCCATCAACTGACCGACCATGGCGGGCGGGCGGACATGGCCGGAGCCGGGCCGGGCCGAGGACAGCCAAAAACCGGCGGCGGCGGAGATGAAACGGGTATGGCGGACCCGGCGCAGGATCAGGCTGGTCAACAGGCGGCGCTGGGTGTCGATGATCAGGTCGAAATGGCGGCCATGCAGTGGCCGAGGGCCGAACAATTCCGCCGCCCGGCTGCCGATGCCGGCCTGATCCACCACCTCGTCCACCAGTCCGGCGACCACCGGGGCCAGGGTGCCGGCATAGACGGTATGGCCCTTGCCGGCCAGCCAAGTGATGCGGGCGGCGGGGAAGCCAGCCCGCAAGGCCCGCAGGAACGGCAGCTTCATCAGCCCGTCGCCGACGGCGTCAAGACCGACATAGACCAGGATGCTTGCCGGGTGACTCACTGGCCGCGTAATCCGTTGACAAAGCGGGCCATGCCGACCTGGCGGTCGCGTTTCAGCCGTTCGGCATCCAGCACCGCCTGGACGCGGGCGATGGAGCGGTCGATGTCGGCATTGAGCAAGATGTAATCGTACTCGAACCAATGGCTCATTTCGTCGCCGGCCTTGCTCATGCGCTTGGCCACCACCTCGGCGCTGTCCTGGGCGCGGGTGTGCAGGCGGCGTTCCAGTTCGGCCAGGGACGGCGGCAGGATGAACACGGTGACCAGATCGGCCCGCGCGTTCTGCCCCAATTGCTGGGTGCCCTGCCAATCGATGTCGAACAACACGTCACGACCGGCGGCCAGGGTGTCTTCCACCGGTTGGCGCGGCGTGCCGTAATAATTGTCGAACACGCGGGCATGTTCCAGGAACTGGCCGGCGGCGACCATCTGCTGGAAGGTCTCGACGCTGACGAAATGATAATCCTTGCCGTCCACCTCGCCCGGACGGGGCGGGCGGGTGGTGGCCGACACCGACAGGGCGATATCGGCATCGCGCTCCAGGAGCGCGCGGGAAATGGTGCTTTTGCCGGCGCCCGACGGCGACGACAACACCAGCATCAGGCCGCGGCGCGGCACGTTAGGCAGATTGGCGGGCGGGAAAGTCATGGGTGTCGCCTGTCTATTCGATGTTTTGCACTTGTTCGCGGAACTGATCGATCACCGCTTTCAGGTCCAGGCCGATGCGGGTCAATTCCACATCCGACGACTTGGAACACAGGGTGTTGGCCTCGCGGTTGAATTCCTGCGACAGGAAGTCCAGCTTGCGGCCCACCGCGCCGCCCTGGCCGATCAGGTCGCGGGCGGCGCCCACATGGGCGCGCAGACGGTCCAGTTCTTCGCGGATATCGGACTTGACGGCGATCAGCGCCACTTCCTGGGCGATGCGGTCCTCGGCCAGGGATGGTGCCGCTTCCAGCACCGCCGCCACCTGGAGGCGCAGCCGTTCACGCAGGGCTTCCGGGCGCAACGACGCGCAGGCGGCGGCCCGCTCGGCCAATTGGCCGATCTCGTCCAGTTGCGACAGCAGCACCTCCTGGATGCGCGCGCCCTCGCTCAGACGCATGGCGGCCAGGGCATCCAGAACCTTGTCCAGGTCAAGCTTCAGCGCCGCTTCACGGGTAAGCCTAGTCTCGTCGTCGGTGCCTTCATCGCCGCCGGCGGCTTCCAGCACGCCCTTGATCGCCAGCAAACCATCCCAGCGGGCGGGGGCGATGTTCTGGTGGCTGGGGCCAAGTTCGTCCACTAGCGCCACCAATTGGTTCAGCAGATCCTGGTTGACCCGCACCGCCTGGGCGCTGGCATTGGCGGAGATGGTCAACGACATCTGCACGTTGCCGCGTTTCAGCTTGCGGGTCACCGCTTCGCGCGCGGCCACTTCCAGGGCGTCGTGACCGTGGGGCAGGCGGCAGCGCAGGTCCAGGCCCTTGCCATTGACGCTTTTGGCTTCCCACAGCCAGGTGCACTGGGCGTCGCGGCCTTCGGCGCGGGCATAGCCGGTCATGCTGGCAATGGTCACGGTGCATACCTCCGTCGGATGGAATCGCACGGTTATAGCGATGGTAGCCGGGCACAACAACACTCCGCATGGGTATGGCAGCCCGGCTTGCGACTTTGGGAGGGGGAAAAATATCTTTTGTCCCGCTGTTCGCACCTGCAACTTCGGGGATATGGTGTGCCCGAGGGCCGCTAGCTGACAGAAAATATCCCTGAGGTTTCATATCGTTAGGCAAAATTCAATGAGTGCGTTTTCGAAGCCGGCGCCGGTTCAGCCCCAGGGCTTGTCCAAGGCCAAGGTATTGATCTGCGAATCCAACGGCATGATCCGTCAGGCCATCCGCATCGGTCTGAATAATCTAGGAATTCGTGACATCGTCGAGGCTCATGGTTTCGTCACCGCCCACAAGGCGCTTGAGCAGGGCGGTTTCGATGCCGTGGTGATGAACGCCGAGTTGGAGGGGCACGACACTTTCTTTTTGCTGCGCGAGATCCGGCTGGGCCGTCTTGGCCCCGATCCGTTCATCGTCAGCATGTTGTTGCTGACCGCCCCCGAGCCGACGCGTCTGGCCAAGGCGGTGGACAGCGGCACCGACGATCTGCTGCTGATCCCGTTTTCACCCGATCAGCTGAGCACGCGTCTGAACGCCTTTCGGGCACGGCGCAAGCCCTTCGTCGTCACCCACGATTATCTTGGCCCCGACCGCCGCAAAGGACCGCGCCAAGGGGCGCAGAGCGCGCCGACCATCGATGCGCCCAATCCCCTGGCCGCTCGGGCTGTCGGCATTCCCTCCGAACGCTATGAAATGTTGCGCCAGCAGGCCAGCCGCGCCCTCGGCACCGAACGGATCAAACGCCTTGCCGCCGCCACCGAATGGGAATGTCGGTCCATGCTGAACGCCGCCGCCGCCGGTCACAATCATCGTGACCTGACCATCACCGGCATGTTCAAGCTGGAAACCCTGTTGACCGAATTGGCCGAACGCGCCGCCGAGCTGTTGCAGCACGACGGCAGCCACCTGCGCGAGATGATGGACCGCATCCGTGACGCCAAGAACCGGATCGGTGAGTTGAAGCTGGCCGATTTCGACACCTTGCATGTGGCGGCGCGGCGGATCACCGTCACTTATACCGGCGGCTGAAGGGGGCTTTTGCTGAAGCCCGGCCAGGTTTATGTTGGAGAGATGAAGGAACGTCGTCGCCCCGCTCGCGGTCGCCCCAATGTGGTGGATGTCACCCTCCGCGTCCCCGCCGACAAGGTCGAGGCGGTCAAGTCCTATGCCGGGCGCGTCAGCCGGCAACGCCAGTCCATTACCCGCGACGAAGTCATGGCCGCTTTGCGCGCCCATGCCGATATTTTCCGACGCTTCGGCGTCAAGGGTGCGTCGTTGTTCGGCTCGGTGGTGCGCGACGAGGCGCGGCCCATGTCGGACGTGGATTTGATGGTGGAATTCCTGCCCGGCCAGCCCGGTGGCCTGTTCCGCTATGTGGAATTGAAGCACGCCCTGGAGGGGGTTTTGGGCCGTCCGGTCGACCTGATCACCAAGAACAATATCAAGCCCAGGCTGAAGGCCCGCATCCTGGCGGAATGCCTGCCCGTCTTCGGCGACGAGGTATGCGAGCCATGACGCAAAAGGATTGGCGCGTCCGCGTCGAGGATATGCTGGAAGCCATCGACCGTATCGAAAGCTATGTGGACGGCATGAACACGGCGCAATTCGTCGCTGACAGTCGCACTCAGGATGCGGTGATCCGCAATCTGGAAATTCTGGGCGAGGCGTCCAAGCGCATCCCCTTCGACATCATCCAGCGTCACCCGGAACTGCCTTGGTCGCGTATCGGCGACATGCGCAATATCCTGGTACACGAATACCATTCGGTCGACCCGGAAATCATCCTGGACGCCGCCCGCAACGATCTGCCGCCGCTGGTCGCCCCGCTCAAAACCTTGTTGGCGGACAAGGGATGAGCCGGCGCCCGCAAGCCATCCTGATCACCGGCGCCTCGTCCGGGTTGGGCCAAGCCCTGGCGCTGGCCTATGCCGGGCCCGGCATCACCTTGTTTCTGTCGGGGCGCGACCGCCAGCGGCTGCACGACGTCGCCGATGCCTGTCGGGCCAGGAAGGCCGTGGTCCACGCCTTGGTCATCAACGTGACGCAGGCGGTGCCCATGGCCACCTGGATCAAGGAATGCGACGGCATCCGGCCACTGGATCTGGTGATCGCCAATGCCGGCATTTCCGCCGGCACCGGCGATGGCGGCGGCGAAAGCGCCGATCAGGCCCGCACTATTTTCGCCGTCAACGTGGACGGTGTCATGAACACGGTGTTTCCGGCCATCGACATCATGCGTGGTCGCCGTCACGGTCAGATCGCCATCATGGCGTCCTTGGCCGGCTATCGTGGCTTGCCGGGGGCGCCAAGCTATTGCGCGTCCAAGGCGGCGGTAAAGGCCTGGGGCGAAGGTCTGCGCGGTCTGTTGGCGCGGGATGGCGTCAGGGTGTCGGTGATTTGTCCCGGCTTCGTCACCACGCGGATGACGGCGGTGAACACATTCAAGATGCCGTTCCTGATGGATGCCGACCGCGCCGCCCGCATCATGGTCAAGGGATTAGCGCGCAATCGGGGACGCATCGCCTTTCCCTGGCCCATGGCCTTCGGTGCCTGGCTGAGTGCCGCTTTGCCTGACCGCCTGATGGGCTGGATCGGGGCCCGGATGCCCGACAAGGGCTGATACCAAGTCTCGCTGAGTCGAACTCATCGAGACTTGGTACGAGGCTCAGTTCAGTTCGCGCGGGAAGGTCAAGGCGTGCTGGCGCCCGCCCAGCCCCACCTCGATTCCCGCCGCCAATTGGCTGATCAGCTTCAATCCCTTGCCGTGCGGGCGCGACGGGTCGCGGTCCTGTACGGTTTCGGGGTTGTAGCCGCGTCCCTGGTCGGTAACGGTGATGCAGATCAGGTCGTCACGCAGGTGGCAGTCGATGGTGATTCTGCGTCGGGCCTTGGCCGGGTCGGCCAGACGGTTGCGGATTTCCGCCCAATAGGCCCGCATGTTTTCGAAGGCGCGGCGTGGCGAATGCAGTTCCAGATTGCCATGGACGACGCCATTGGCGATGGCTTCCTGCAAGGCCAGCAGGATGCTGCCCTTGGCCGGTTCGCTGATCATGCCGCGGGCCAGCAGGCTATCGCACACCAGCATGGCCAAGGGCAGGCGATAGGCGGTGGTGGTGGTCAGGGAAACCAGCATATGGGTGTCGCTGGGCGGCAGCACCAGCTCTTCCGGCGGTTCCTCGCCCAATTGATCGGCGATGATCTCGACGATGGCGGCGAAATTGCAGTCGAAGGCATTGTTCAGAAGTTGGTCCTCGCCGCTGGCGATCAGATGGATCGGACGGCTGGGCTGCCCTGGTATGGGGGTGACGCGGTAGGGCAGGGCCAGCAAGGTCACCCACCATTTGACCTGTTCCAACTCGATGCCGCTCAGGCACAGGTGGCGCGGGTCGATCAGGTCGTTTGCTTCCCGTGGACGGCGGCGGATCCACACCGCCGTGGTGTCGTCGCTCAGCCGGGTTTGGCCGGCTGGGGCCACCGCTTCCAGGATACCGGCCAGGTTTGTGGCCGGGTTGGCGAGCAGATGTGGGCGCAAGCGTTGCATCAGGCCATGGGCTTCGATGCGGGTGCCGTCTTGACTGGCGATGTCGGTCAGGCCGTCGCTGAACACCAGCAGGCAGGCCCCGGGCGGAAATGCCACCGAATGACTGCCGTAAATGGCGCGATCGGTCAGGCCCAGGGGCAGGCCGGTGGTGTCCAGTTC
The DNA here is from genome assembly GCF_000513295.1 of Magnetospirillum gryphiswaldense MSR-1 v2. Classification (NCBI taxonomy): domain Bacteria; kingdom Pseudomonadati; phylum Pseudomonadota; class Alphaproteobacteria; order Rhodospirillales; family Rhodospirillaceae; genus Magnetospirillum; species Magnetospirillum gryphiswaldense. Next base: position 1,984,667 of record NC_023065.1, on the reverse strand, counting down.
ATGGAATTCGTCGTTCAGCACCAGGATCGGCTTGGGCGCGCCGGCACCGGCCCAATGCAATTCGTCACGCTCCAGGTCGATCAGGCCGAAAAAGAAGGTGGCGAAATGGCCGCGCATCAGATTGGCCCGCAAGGCGCCGTTGAGCAGCTTCAGAAACTCCGCCGGCTGGCGCATGGCCGCCGCCTGTTTGCTGACGAAGGCATGCAGCCAAAAGGTATTCAACGCCGCCATCAGACCGTGGCCGGAGAAGTCCGCCACCATCACCGCGACCAAGGTGTCGCTGAGCGGATGCAATCCCCAAATGTCGCCGCCGACGCCGTCCAACGGCTCGACCTTGCCTTCGATGCACAGGCCGTGTTCGGCCCGCAACTGGTCCAGCGCCGTCGCCGAGGGAAACAAGGTGCGCTGCATCTCACGCGCCCCCAGCATCTCCTTGTGGATGCGCTGATTGGCGTCGCGCAGCGTGCGGAGCATGCGGCGGTTTTCCAGGTGCACGCGCAGGCGTGCGGTCAGTTCCGCCGGTCGGATCGGCTTGACCACCACGTCCGAGGCGCCGGCCTGGAAGCAGGCCAGCACGTCTTGCGGCGTGGTCAGCGCCGTCTGCACCAGGATGGGGATGTCGGACCACTCGGGCATGGCGCGGATGCGGGCGCAGGTGGCGAAGCCATCCAGGTTGGGCATGACGATGTCCAGGATGATCAGGTCCGGCTGCACCGTTTCCAGCTTGTGCAGGCAATCCAGTCCGTCGACCGCCTGGACGATGGTGCCGATGCCGTCTCGCCGGGCGATTCCGGCCAGCAGCGCACGGTTTATCTCTTCGTCGTCGACAACCATCACCGTCGCCCAGGACCAATCGGGGCTGGTGGTGGTCGAGGGGCGCGTAATTTGGGGATCGGCCATTTCGGCGCTCCGGCGGGACGGCGATGACGGTTTGGCGGCAACCGCTAAAAATGCTTGTTCGGGGCGGGCGGTCCTGTCACCATCCCCGCCCATAGTCCGAAAGCATAGGCCAGAATGGCGTCGCCATCAAGGTCGCGCTCACAAGGGTGATAGTAATGGAATACAAGGTTCAGAATGACGGAAGCACCGCTTTGGTCACTTTGGAAGGCCAGCTGGATTTCTCCGCCAATGATACCTTTGAAAAGTTGCTGGATACGCTGAAGTCAAATCCGCCTTCCAAGTTGGTGTTCGATTTGACTGGTCTTTCCACTATTGATTCTGTCGGTTTGGGGTTGCTGTATATCGCTAGCGAAGATCTTTCCGGTGTTCCGGTTGTCTTGCGTAATCCCCAGGGCTATGTTGCCCGGCTGCTGGACCTGACCGACGCCGCCAAGATGTTCCAGATCGAACGCTGAAATGCCGACGGGCCGCCCAGAGGCAGCCCGTGATTGAATGGCCTGAAGCCCCGCCGTTTGTTCGGCGGGGCTTTTTGTTCAGCTCACCGACTGGATGTAGCGGGTCACCTGATCGTGCATGGAATTGACCACGCTGGCCAGTTTGCGGGCGCTCCAGATGACGCGCACGGTGCCGGCGCAGGAATGGGCCGAGGATTGCGACAATTGCGACACGCTGGTCGACACGTGATCGGCTTCCTGCACCACCCCTTCGATATTGCGGGAGATTTCCTGGGTCGAGGCTTCCTGCTGCTGCACGGCACCGGCGATGGCGGCGGAAATGCCTTCGATGCTTTCGATGGTGTGGACGATGTCGGCGATGGCGTCGATGGCTTCACGCGCGGCCGATTGTACCGCTTCGACCTGGCCGGTAATGGTGCCGGTGGCGGTGGCGGTCTGGTTGGCCAGGTTCTTCACTTCGTTGGCGACCACGGCGAAGCCGCGACCGGCTTCGCCGGCTCGGGCCGCTTCGATGGTGGCGTTCAGCGCCAGCAGATTGGTTTGTCCGGCGATGGTGTTGATCAGTCCGACCACCTGGCCGATCTGGGAAATGGCCTGGGCCAGGGCGTCCATACGGGCCGAGGTGGCGCTGATCTGTTCGGTGGCGCGGCGGGCGACCAAGCTGGATTGGGTGGCCTGGCTGGCGATTTCGTTGATGGAGGCGACCAATTGGCGGGTGGCTTCCGACACCACTTCGGCTCGTGCCGTGGTCGCCTGGGCGGCTTCACCCACGTCGAGCGAGCGCCCGCCGGTGGCTTCCGAGCGATGGGCCATCATGTTGGCGGTGCCGCTGATACCCTTGGTCGAGGCGGCGACTTCATCGACCATGCCTTTGACGGTCGTCTCGAATTCGATGGTCTTGGCGTCGCGGCTTTCCATGGAGGCCAAGATGGTGTTGATGGCGCGGACGAAGCGCAGGAAGTCGCCGCGCAGGCCCTCCTCGGGGATATAGCGGAAATATTCCTTGCGCTGGGCGGCGGCCATGGCGGCGCCGATTTCCTTGGCGAAGGTTTCGGTCAGGTCGAGCACCCGGTTGACCGAGACCAGCAACATGCCGATTTCGTCGTCGCGTTCGATGCGGATGATTCGGGCGTTCAGATCGCCACGGGCGGCCCGGTTCATCACTTCACCGGCGCCCTGCAGCACTTGGGCCACTTTTTTGATGTGGCTGCCCATGAACAGGGCCAAGGCCAAGCCGAGGGCGGCGACGACCAGCAAAACGGCACTGACCACCCAGGCGGTGGAGCGGCTGGCCGCCGCCGCCGCCGCCGCGTCGGCGCGGTCGGCGGCCATCAGCCGCTCGGACACCGCCATCAGGTTTTCCAGCGACTGGGTCATGTTGGCGGCCTTCTGGTCGAATTCCTCCATATGACGGTTGCCGGCGCTGGTGCCTTCACTCACATAGGCTTTGGCCATCTTAAGCCCGGTATCGTAATAGGGCGGAAAGGCGGCGGCGACGTTGTCCAGATCCTTCAGGGCCTCGGCGCTGTTCAGACCCTCGGCCAGGGCGCGGGTCTGCTGCTGGGTCTTCAGGAACATGTCGCGGCGTTTTGCGGCATTGTTGAAGCCGTCATCCAGGCCATTTTCGCCGCGTGTGGCCGAGACGTCGCTGAAATATTGCTGAACCTGGATCACTTCCATCTGCAATTGACGGGCGCTCAGGGCCAAGGGGGCCACCTGGGTATGAAAACGGTTCAGCGCCTCTTCCTGGGCACTGGCCTGGTTCAGGCTTTGGATGACGCCGCCGAAGCTGAACACGGCCAGCAAGGCGACGATGGCCAGAAAGCTGCCGCTGACCAGTTGGGCCTGTTTGCGAATGGACTTCTTGGCGCTCATGGCGGGTGTCTCCCTATCGGCCCAGGCTCAGGACAAAGCGGTCATAGCTGGTGAATCCCAGGCTGGTGACCGCTTCCATCAGCATGGCGGACGACTTTTCCAGTCCGGCCTTGCGCTCGTTCTCGGCCTCCACCTGACGCAGGCTGGCATAGAGCCCGCTCATGGTTTCCACCGCGCTGCGCTTGGGCACACGGCGGCACGAGTGGTAGCCAATGGTCTTGCCGTCGGAATCCAGGTTGGGGGTGACGTGGGCCAGAACCCAATAATGGTCGCCGTTCTTGCAGCGGTTGACCACATAGGCGAACACCTCGTGACCCAGGGCAAGGCGGTCCCACAGCAGCTTGAACACTGCACGCGGCATGTCGGGGTGACGGATCATGCTGTGCGGCTGGCCCAGCACCTCCGCCGTGGTGTAGCCGCTGATGCCGATGAACACATCATTCGCGTAAGTGATGCGACCAGTGGTGTCGGTCTTGCTGACGATGATCTCGTCAGTCTGGAAAGTGCGCTCGATGCCGGTAACGGTACGATCCATTGGTCATGCCCCGAAGGTCTTGGCGGACAGAGGCGAAACATACCGCCGCCGCATCGGGCTGTCATCATCTTACGCCATAACAATGAATGCGATGTTGTAAACAGCTTGCAAATGCAAGCGTAAACTATTCATGTGCGGCGGTATCTGCAGCGTGCAGGGTAAACTTGAAGGTCGATCCGGTGTTTTCTTGTGATTCGACCCATATTTCCCCACCGTGACGCTCGACAATTCGCTTGCAAATAGCCAGGCCGATGCCGGTGCCTTCATAGGCGGCAATGCCGTGCAGGCGTTGGAAGATCATGAAGATGCGGTCGTGGTATTGGGGCGCAATGCCGATGCCGTTGTCGCTGACGGCGATGATCCAGGTGTCGCCGTGAGGTTGTGCCGACACGGTAATGTCGGGGAAACGGTCGGGGGCGCGATACTTCAGGGCATTGCCGATCAGGTTTTGCAGCAGGCGGATCAATTGCGGCTGGTCGCCCATGACCATGGGCAAGCCGTCCGACAAACTGACCCGTCCGCCGTTTTCGGCGATGGCTGAAACCAGATTGTCGCAAGCGGCCTGGGCAATGACGGCCAAGTCCACCGGCTGCGGCTGCAGCCCGCGTGAATCGATGCGGGAATAGGCCAGCAAGTCCTCGATCAGTTGCTTCATGCGCACGGCGCCATCGACGGCGAACTGGATGTATTCGCGTCCCGCCGTGTCCAGGCGGTCGGCATAGCGGCGCTCCAGCAATTGCAGGAAGCTGGCGACCATGCGCAACGGTTCCTGCAAATCGTGCGATGCCACATAGGCGAATTGCTGCAAATCCTCGTTCGATCGGCGCACGGCCATCAGCATGCGGTTGCGATCGCGGATGTCTCGGATATAGCCTGCCACATAGGGCCTGCCGTCATGTTCCAGCCAGGTGGCGGAGACTTCCACCGGGATGATATCGCCGCCGGCCACCCGGTGGGTGGTTTCGAACACCCGGGTGCTGAGCGGTTCCGGGTTCTGCCACATGGCTTCGACCGCAGGGGCGTCGATATTCGGATCCCAATCGGGTATGCGCATGGTCAGCAGGTGTTTTTGGCTGGTGCCGAAATGGCGGCAGGTGGCGGCATTGGCCCAGACCATGCGCCCGCCATCCAAGGGGTCGAGGCAATAGATGGGGTCGGCGCTTTGGTCGACCAGGGCGCGGATGAAATGCAGTTCCTGCTCGGCCCGCATACGTTCGGAGATGTCGATGGCGACGGTGACGAACTGGTGTGGCGGCGCGTCGCCGTCGCGGATGGCACGGACCGAGGCGTCGACCCACACGCACGAGCCGTCGTGACGGCGCAGGCGCTTGTCCAGACGATAACGGTCGGTTTCACCATTCAGCATGGCCCGCAACAATGGCGCCTCGCGCGCGGCATCGTCGCCGTGGGTCAGGTGATCCAAGCTGAGGTCCAAGGCCTTGTCGTGGTCGATCAGGCGCAAAAAGGAATCGTTGGCCTGCATCACCTGGCCTTGGGCATCGCTCAACACGATGGCGGCCTCGGAGGTGGCGAAGATCGAGCTCAGGCGCTGCTCGCTGGCCTTCAACGCCGTTTCTCGCAAGGCGGCCCGATGCAGCGCCTCGCGCAGTTGCACGGCGGCGTTTTGCATCACCGCCATTTCGGCGGTGGCTGGGCTGGGCAGCGATCGTTCCTGGGCGCCGCCGTCCAAGGTGCCGCGCATGGTTTGCGCCACCTGCAACACCGGCAGCAACAGATTGCGCCAGACGATCAGGGTCGCGGCCGCCAGGATCAGCAGGATCAGCACGGCGGCGCCGATGGCCAATTGCCGGGTCAGGTCGGCGATCTCGGCGACGCGGTCGAAGCGTTCCACCATCAGCCTGACGCCGTCATCGGCCAGTTTGCCTTGCAGGCTGACCAGGATGGCTTCCTGCGGCATCCATAATTCACGCGCCTCGCGGTCCTGCTCCTGCGCTTCGGCACTGCCGCCGCCGTGGGTGGCCGTGCGTAAGGTCAAGGCCCGTTCGCGCTTGCCCACCACTTGGCGGATGATTGCGTGCACGGTCATCACCTGGCGCCGGACCTCGTCGTCGAAGGAAAGCGACGGGTGATAGGCCAAGGCCTGGGCGGTCACCGAAGCCTGTCGCCAGTCATGGGCGGAGGTGGCGGTGGCGGTGATCCAGCCGAAGCGGATCAGGCGCTCCAGGTTGGCGGTGGCGCGCTGGCGTTCCAGGATGCGCGGCACGGTGTGGATGCGGCTGTCCTCGACCACCCGATGGGTGGTCGAGCCCGAGACCAGCATGGCCCCCAGAACCGCCAGCACGGCCACGGCCAAGGCGATGCCGATGGCGGCAAGCCGGCGGCGCAGCGACGGTAGGCGATCGGACGGGGTGGTCTGCATCAGTTGATGTCGAAGGGAAAGTGCCGGGCCATCAGGATGCGGTAGCTGCCGTCCAGTTTGATGGCGCTGATGGCCGCATCAAGCGCGGTCAACAGGTCGGGACGGCTTTTGCTGACGACGATGTGCACACTGCCCGACAATCGGGAATCATCGACCGGCGGGCCGGAATAGTCATAACCGCGCCCCTGCTCGCGGTTGAGGAAGTCCAGCACATTGACGGTGGGCAGCAAGGCGGCGTCACAGGCGCCGCCGGTCAGGCCGTCGAAGAGTTCGCGATAGGTGCTGATGGCGACGATGTTTTCGTCGGGGCCGGGCTGGGCGGCGAGAAAGGCTTCCTGCATGCTTTTGCGCACCACGCAGGTCCGCAATTGCCCCCGTGCCTGGGTGGGATCGATGGCCGGCCGGGTGGTGGCGGTGACGAAGCTGCTGGTTGACCGCCAGATGGGGGCGGAAAACAGCATCTTCTTTTCCCGTTCCGGCGTTTTCAGGGTGTTGCCGAACCCCATCTGGAAGGTGCCTTCCTCGATCCGGCTCAGCAATTGGGGAAAGGTGGTGGGCTCCAACGAGCAGGTGCGGCCCATGCGGGCGCACAACAGGCGGGCCAGTTCGACGTTGAAGCCATCCAGCCGACCGCTGGGGTCGGTGATGACGAAAGGCTGGGCGGTGGTGGTGATGCCGACGGCAACATCCTGGGCCCGTGCCGGCGATGCGGCAAGGCCCAGGATCAGACACAAAAGCATCAGGGCGCGCATGGTCACGTAAAAATCCGCCGGCTGCATAAGCTGGATCAGAGAAAACCAGCTTGGCGACCGGGTCAATGGAATAATCGGGCCTGGTTCAGTGGCGGCACAGGCGGTCGGTTTTTTCCACCACGGCGCGCCACATGGACCAGGCGGTTGCGGGCAGCATCAAGGTGGCCAGCAGGCGCAGGAAAACTTCCGAGGCGCCGCCGCGTTCGCCGCGCAGCAAGATGTCGTCGGTGCAGGCGAAACGCTGGGCGAAGGGGCCGTCGCATTCCTTCATCCGCTCGACCATGGCGGGGGAGCGGTGGTTGCCGACGCTGTCGGCGTTGATCTCGGACATCAAGGTGGTGCCGACCACGGCGATCCAGGCGCAACACAAAAAACCCAGCACGTTGCCCATGACGTGCAGGCGGTGACTGAGTGTTTCCAGTGGGTTGTGATAACGCCTGTCCACGTGCCTAGCCTTCTGCCGACGGGTGGAGTTTGTTGACGCGTCCATTATGCGCTTTCCGCCGTCCAAACGGCAATGGTGAAGTGGATCAGCGGGCCGAGAACATACGCCAGCGCCGTTCCGCCTCCACTGCCCCTTCCACGGCCGCCGGGGGGAGAACCAGGCAGTTGTTTTCATCGGTCTGACGCAATTTCAGGCACACCGGCACCACCTTGGCTTCGCTCAGGCCGGCGATGATGCCGCGATAGCGCAGGCCGCCGTCGAACGGCTTCAGCACCACCACGGCCTTGCCGCCGCCCAAGGCACGCGCCACTTCTTTGTGACGCAGGGCCAATTTGCGGCGGACGTCCTTCTCATCGCGTCCGAAAGCCACTTCCATGGCCCAGCCGGGCGGCATGCGGGTGGCCCCGGCGGCATCGCCGGGCATGATGCCGCCGGCGCAGACCTGGGCCGACAGATCGGGGGCGATCTGACCGAGATTGATCAGTTGCGTCAGGTTGCCCTGGGCCGGGGCGGCGAAAGCCTTGTTGAGCAAGCTGGTGGTCAGGGCCAGACGCTGTTCCTTGGCGGCAGCACCCATGATGACGGCGATGGCGCTGCGACCGTTGCGGCTGGCGGCGGCGGCCAGATTGTAGCCGGCGGGGCAGGTGAAGCCGGTCTTCAGCCCCTCGGCCCCTGGATACGAGGTGACGAAGCCGTTGACGGTGGGGAGCTGGCTGCTACCCCAGCGCATGGAGGTGGTGGCGAACAGCGGCCAATGCTGGGGAAAATCGCGCTTCAGTGCCATGGCCAGCACCGCCATGTCCCGAGCCGTGGTCAGATGACCGGGCGCGGTCAGGCCGGTGGCGTTCCGGAAACTGGTGGCGGTCATGCCCAGGCGGCGGGCCTGTTCGGTCATGCGCTGGGCAAAGGAATCCTCGGTACCGGCCACGTGCTCGGCGATGGCCACTGCGGCATCGTTGGCCGAGCGCACCACCAGCGATTTCAGCGCGTCGGCCAAGGCGATGGTCTTGCCGGTCTTCAGCCCCAGCACCGACCCGCCCTGGCCGGCGGCACGTTCGGAAACGGTGAGGGGTGTATTCAGGCTGGTTTTGCCCTCGGACAGGGCCTGGAAGGCCACGTACAGGGTCATCATCTTGGTCAGCGAGGCCGGGTGGCGGGGTTGGCCGGCCTGATCCTGCTCCAGCACGGCGCCGCTGGCGGCATCGACGACGATGCTGGCCGGCCCCGGGCTTGCGGCGATGGCAGGGGCCGCAATCAGCAGCAGGACGGGCAGGGCAAGGGCAAGGTGGCGCATGGCGGGCGGATCACACCACCCTACCGCCCGCGATGCAAGGATTTCACGCCACCTTGTCGACCAGATCATAGAATTCGCTCTCCTCGCGCCCGACCCGCGCCTTCAGCTGTTGCAGCATGGCGATGGTGTCGGCGACGAAACGGGGTGGGTCGCGGGTGATGGCCAGGGGGCCGGGCCAGCTGCGCTTGTAGGTGTCGAAGCGTTGGCCCAGATCGCCCATCTCGGTCTGAAAACGCTGGGCCACCCGGCGCAAGCCGTCGTCATCGTGACGCAGGCAGCGCGGATACAGGCTGTTGTCCTCAAGCGCGAGGTGGATGGAGAATTTGCCGAACAATTCCCGCACCGCCAGGGCGGCGGCGGTGGGATCGCGGGCGATGGCGGCGGCGTCCAGAACCGCCTCGATACGGTCGGCGATGGCTCGCAATTCCTGGTGATGCTTGCGATAGGTGTCGGTGGGGCGCATGGCGTGTTTCCTTCTTGCAGTGCAATGCGTCCTTAATAACCAAGCAAAATGATATGGTATTTGACGACGATCAAGCTGCGGTTTTTTTCCTTATACCGCAGCTTGATGATCGGACTTAGAAAACGTAGCCGACCTTAATCATGGTCAGCCAGTTGTCGGCGCTGTCGGCTTCGGTCCATTGATAACGGCTTTCGATCCCGAACAGGGCGTGACCTTCGATGTAATGAGCGGAAACACCGAACTGGGCGCCGATGCCGTCATCCAGATTCTTGCCGTCGGCCCAGACATAGCCCAGGCCGGGGCCGGCACCGATCCATACACCGGAATTGGTTTCAAACATCCAGTGCAGGTTCCACTCGGCGGTGTTCAATTCCAATCCGTCGCCATCGGCGTGGTTCCACGACAGCATATGGCGCAGCTTGCCGACGGGGACTTCGCCCCAGACATGATCGGCGGACAGTTCCAGCCCATAGGCGGGGGCGCCGGAGAAGCCGGTGACATCGGCATCCCACCAGCCGCCCTTGGCGGCCACGGCGACATTGGGTTTGGGGCCGTAATCGGCGGCCTGGGCCGGCAAGGCGGCGGACAGGGCCAGCAGGGACACGGCCAGCATCAGCATGCGGGTGAACATGGCGGCCTCCTATGGGATTTGCCATGGATACCCATGAATCTAGGCAGTGGGACCGGCTTTCGCCATGCCCTTGTGCGCATGGCTGGGCTTCAGCCTTTGATCGGCTGGCTGAACTTCAGCCTGTGATCGGCTGGCTGGCCCCGTCGCCCAAGGATCGTTGCATCAGCACGCTGTCGATCCAGCGCCCGAATTTCCAGCCCACCGCCTTCAGTATGCCGGCATGGTGGAAGCCGCAACTCCTGTGCAGGCCGACCGAGCCGGCATTGGCGGAATCGCCGATCACCGCCACCATCTGGCGATAGCCCAAGGCCGTGCACTCGTCGATCAGCTTGGTCAACAGCGCCTTGCCGATGCCCTGGCCGTGGGAATCGGGATGGATGTAGATGGAATCCTCCAGCGTCCAATCATAGGCCGGGCGGGTGCGGTAGGGACCGGCATAGGCATAGCCCAGCATTCGGCCATCTTGTTCCGCCACCAGCCAGGGCAGGCCCTTGTCGGTCAGGGCCGAGCGGCGCCGGGCCATTTCCTCGAGCGAGGGCGGCGCAAGTTCGAAACTGGCGGTGCCGGTCAGCACATGATGGGCATAAATGGCCTGGGCGGCGGCGATGTCGGCGGGGGTCGAGGCGCGGATGATCATGCCCCGCATCCTAGCACTTCACCCCGACCGACGGAATCAGCCGATGCGATAGCCGATGCGCAAGGCGCCCCAATGACGCCCGCCCACCATGATCGGGGCAGAGGCATCCTTCATCATCACGTATTGGCCGCCGCCCATGGCGCGGCGATAGGATTGCAGCAGGAAGGGTTCGGTGTTGCGGGCGGCATCCAGGCCGGTCTGGTCGTCGAAGATGCGGCGGTTGCGGCTATGCGCGTTGTTCCACTCGGCATCCGGGCCTTGCGGGTGGGCGAAGTCGGGGTTGTGGGTGGGCAGATAGCCGTTGCGGTCGACGGCGACACAAAAGACCACACGCGGGTCGAAACCCAGGACCGGGTTCAGGAGTTCCGGCAGCAGCCGGTCGGTCAGGGCGGTGAAGCGGGTCAGGTGTTGGGGCGGATTGCTGCCCTCCACGGGCTGGTAATTTTCATCGAACAGATCGTCCGTGGTCATATCGCCCCGCCGGACTGCACTTTCCAGGGTTTGGGCGATGGCGGCGGCGGTGGCCTGGGCCTTGGTGATGAATGGTTCGTCGTCGGATTTGAAACCGGTATCGGCCACATGGGCGAGGAAGGATTCGATCTCGCCACGTAAAGTATCGGCCTGACGGGCCAGATGATGCGACGAATCCAGCACCGATTGGGCCGTGCCCTGGGTGGAAAGGGTGGCTTGGCCGACGCTGCCGATGATCGAGCTGACCGCCTGGGTGGCTTGGGCGGCCAGTTCCGCCCCATGGGCGATTTCGCGGGTGGCGTTGCCCTGTTCCTCGATGGCGCTGGTCATTTCCCGCGACAGCCGCCCGATATCCTCGACCACGCCGATAATGCCGTCCATGGCTTGGGCGGCGCCGTCGGTGACAATCCGCATGGCGGTGATCTGACCGGCGATTTCCTCGGTCGCCTGGGCGGTCTGGTGGGCCAGGTTCTTGACCTCTTCCGCCACCACGGCGAAGCCCTTGCCGGCTTCACCGGCGCGGGCCGCCTCGATGGTGGCGTTCAACGCCAACAGATTGGTCTGGTTGGCGATCATCGAGATGGTGCGCAGCACGCCTTCGATATCGCGGGAATTGGCGACCACCTTGCGCATGGCCTCGCCCGCCTGGGCGGCGTGTTCCATGGCGGTGCCGGTGACCTGGCCGGTGGCGCGCATGCGGCGGTCGATCTCGTCGATGGAGGCCGATAATTGGGTCGCCGCCGCCGCCACCGTGTTGACGCTGCCCGAGGTGCGGCTGGCCTCGGCGTCGCCGGTTTCGGTTTGCCGCCGGGTCAGTTCGGCATTGCCCGACATGGCGCGGGCATCGGCTTGCAGCTTTTCCGCCGCCGCGGTCACCGCGCCGACGATGCCGCCCACCTGGGTCTCGAAGTCGCGCATGGCCTTGTCCATGTCGCGGCTGCGCAATTCCCGCAATTGATTCTGGCGGTCCTGTTCGCGCCGCAGATCGTCGGCTTGGGCCAAGGCCTGACGGAACACCGCCAGCGCCTGGGCCATGGTGCCGATCTCGTCGCTGCGCTCGGTGGCCGGGATGGTCAATTGGCGATCCCCCCGGGCCAGGCGTTGCATGGCGCCGTTCATGGCTGCCAGGGCTCCGGTGATGCCCTTGGCGAACAGCACGCCGATGGCGCTGACCAGGGTCAGGACGCCGATGCCGGCCACCAGCATGCGGTTACGCATGGCATGGACCGGGGCCAGAACCTCGGCCATGCTGGCGGCGGCCATCAGCCGCCAGTTCAGCCCCAGGGCGCTGCCGGCGACGGCGCTGGCCCGCATGACCGTGTCGTCATCGCTGGCGTGGCCGAAACGTGGCTTGCTGCGGGCGGTGCCATCGCCACCGATGACGTAGGAATCGCCGGTTTCCCCCAGACCTTGCGGATTGCCGGCCACGTGGTCCAGGGCATCGGGGCGCAGGCGGAAGGCCAGCACCGCCAAGACCACCGGAGACTCCGCCGACAAGAGTACCGGCGCGGCCAGAAAGGTGGGGTGCTGGCCCAGGTGCGCGCCGTGGTCAAGGGCGCGCACCTGTCCGCCCCGAGGATCGGCGGCGATGGCTGTGACCAATGATTGCAAGGCAGAGGCGGTCAGCGGGCGGGCGAAATCCTCATCCTTGGCGACGCTGTAGATGACGTCGCCCTGGGGGCTCAGGATCAGCACGTCGGCCAGATGACGGCGCTGGCGCAGATCGTCCAGCCAGGCTTGCAGACGCTGGTGGGCCATGTCGTAGAGGCTGTTGCTGTCGGGCTTTTCCAGCTTGTGGCGATTGCCGGGGCCGTGGGGATTTTGCTCGACATAGCGCCGGCGCAGGCTTTGGGTGACGTCGCCGTTGCCGGCCTCGACCCGCCAGCCGTTGTTGAGCGCGATCACCGCGTCGCGCAGCGATCGGGTGTTGGCGGTCAGCGCCAGATCACCCACCAATCCATCCAGCAAGGTATCGACGGCATCAGCGCGGGATTGTGCCAGCGCCGACAATCTTTCCTGCGCCGCCATGGTCAGGCGGTCGGCGGCGGTGATATAGGCGAAGCTGCCCAGGCACAGGGCGGTGACGGCGCAGGCCATCACCAGCGCCGCCGGAATGGTGTGGCGCAACAGAAAACGCTTGCTCATTTTGCCTCCCAGAAGCCGCACGTTGAGTGCAGGCAAATTGTCTGAGTGCGTGTATGCCCACGTCATTATTGTGGCGAAGTAGAGCAAGTCGGTTGTGTTGGAGTCAATGTTTGTGCGTTGCGGTAATATTGGTCATAAGTATAGATTTTGTTTAAATTGTTAACAGTGTTTCCATTTGTATTTTCATTGTATCCAATCGTTGTTTTTTAAAACAAAAAAGGCGCGCAACTTTCATTGCGCGCCTTGGCTGTGGGCGACTGGTATCAGCTGGTGATGCGATAGCCGATGCGCACGCCGCCCCAATGGCGGCCCTTGACCGTCACCGGGGCCGAGACATCCTTCATCATCACGAACTTGCCGCCGCCCATGTCGCGGCGATAGGTCTGCAACAGGAAGGTCTGGGTGTTGCGCCCGGCGCGCAGACCGGTGCGGTCGTTGAAGATGCGCCGGTTGCGGCAATTGGCATTGTTCCACACCGGATCATGGCTGGGCTTTTGCGAGAACTTGTTGTTGTGGGTGGGCAAAAAGCCGTTGCGGTCGACGGTGGCGCAAAAGGCGACGCGCGGGTCGAAATCCAATACCGGTTCCTGCAAGGGGGGCAGCAGCTTGTCGGTCAGGGTGACGAACTTGGTCATGTGCTGGATCGGATTGCTGCCGCCGATTTCCTGGTAATTCTCGTCGAACAGGGCTTCCAGGGTGATCTGACCGCTTTCCACCGCCTGGGTGAACAAGGCGGCGACCTTGCCGGCCACCTCTTGCACCAGGGTGATGAACGGAGTGTCGCCGGTGCGGAAGCCGGAATCGGCGATGAAGCCGATCAACTCCTCGGAATTGCTGAGCAGCGAGGTGATGCGTTCGTCGGCGCGCCGCAAGCTTTCCGAGGTCATGGAAATGCCCTCGAAGAACTTGTCGATCTCGGTGATGACGTCGGAACACTGGCTCATCGAGGTCGAGGCCGCTTCGGAAATGTCGCCCACTCTCGATTCCACCGTGTCGATGGCGCGACCGAACACCGACACCGCCTCGTTGATGACGCCGACGCCGGAATTGACCGAATCGGCCATGCGCAAGGTGTCGGTGGATGACGAGATCAGGTCGGTGACCGATCCCGACAGCTTGCCCACCGTCTGGTCAATGCCGTCGGTGACGTCGGCGGTCTGTCGGGCCAGGGTCTTGACCTCGGTGGCGACCACGGCAAAGCCCTTGCCGGCCTCGCCGGCGCGGGCCGCCTCGATCGTGGCGTTAAGAGCCAACAGATTGGTTTGGCGGGCGATCTTCTGGATATCGCGCGACATGGTCGAGACTTCGCCCAGGGCGCCTTCCAGTTCCTCCAGCCGCTCCTCGATGCCCTGGACCGAGCCGACCAGACGATTGATATCGCCCAGGGCGGCGCCGATGGTTTCCAGCGACTCGCTTGATTGGCGTCCAGCCTGACTGGTGACGTCGCGGGTTTCACGCCCGGCGCTGTCGATACGGCGAATGGCTTCGGCCATGGTATGGGCGATGCCCTTCAGATGGCCGAACAATTCTTCCTGGTGTTTGACGAATTTGGCCAAGCCGTCGATGGTGCCGGCGATATCGGCAACTTCAAGGCTTAGATTTTCAATTTTCTCCAGGACTTCCGAGGCGAAATGATCCGCTTTATCGGATTCCGGACGGACTTCGCCCACATGCACATTCATCCGTGCCCTCCCTTGAGGCATTCTTATTGGACCCCGTGGACTTGTGTCCGTTCTGGTGTTACCGCCAGTTAAACAAACGCAGGCTTCCCGGTCAATCGTTACACAGGATTACGCCCAATCCATCGCCAGTATGAACCTAATGGACGTGTAAAAGCCTTTGCCGCATCCATAACCTTAAAATCAATCTGGATGTTGCGCACCGATATTGCTTCCAAAGACGGTTTTATTAATACTTATGGTCATGGCAAAGCGCCCAGGCGCGCAGCCATTCCGCTACGCTCCACGCTTGCGAGATGCAGCCGCGCGGCAGATGTGGCGGTTCGGCGTCGAAGACTTCGCCGATACTGCCGATACCGAACTGGTCGAGATGCGGCAGCATGGCGTGCAGGTCGGCCTTGACCTGATCGGCATCGCCGGGATGGGTCTTCAGCCAGGCCTCGGCGAAGGGACCGATCAGCCAAGCCCATACCGTGCCTTGGTGATAGCTGCCGTCGCGGGCCCAGCGATCGCCGAAAAAGTGCGGCTTGTAGGCCGGATGGTCGGGAGAAAGCGAGCGCATGCCCACTGGGGTCAGCAAGTGGTTGCGCAAGGCGGCCATCACCATGGGCCAGCGGGCCGGGTCGAGCACCGCATGGGGCAATGAGATGGCAAAGAGCTGATTGGGCCGCAGGCTGCCATCGTTGCCGGCGGGACCGTCGACCACATCGAACAGATAGCCCAGGCTTTCGGCCCAGAAACGACGGTTGAAGGCGGCACGGATGCGGGCGGCGAGGGCGCGGTATGGATTGGCGTCAAGGCCCAGAAGCGCGTGCCACTCGGCCATCAGGGCGATGGCGTTGTACCACAGGGCGTTGATTTCCACCGCCTTGCCGCGGCGCGGCGTCACCACCCAATCCTCCACCTTGGCATCCATCCAGGTCAGTTGCAGCCCATCCTCGCCCTGGCGCAGCAGACCATCGGCGGGGTCCATGGCGATGCCGAAACGGGTGCCGGCCTGATGATGGCCGACGATGTCGGTCAATACCGGCAATTGGGCCCGCAGAAAGTCCAGGTCATGGGTGGCCGCCACCACCCGCCCGACGGCGTGGAAGAACCACAAGGTGGCGTCGGCGGTGTTGTACAGGCCGCTTTCGTGGCCATCGGGGAACATGTTGGGGATCAGGCCGTCGCGCACATGCTGGGCGAAGCCTTGCAGGATCAGCTTGGCTTCGTCGGCGCGCCCGGTCAGCAGGGTCAGGCCTTCCAGGGCGATCATGGTGTCGCGGCCCCAATCGGCGAACCAATGATAGCCGGCCATGATCGAGCGGGCGCCTGCAGTGGCCAGACGGTGCCGGGGGGTGACGACGAAGCTGTCGGCGGCCAGCACCAGTTCCGCCGCCGCTCCGTGGTGCAAGGCGGGATGGGCTTGGGTGACCAGGGCTTGGCGACGGCTGATCTCTGTCGCCCAGGCGTCGCCGGGGAGGGAATCGTCGCAGCCCCCAGCGGCGGTATCGTCGCATCTCAAGGTCAGTTCCGCCCCGTGGTCGCGGTCCAGGCCGCACAGCAGATGGCCGGGCGACCATAGCGGCCCCTGGCTGGGGTCTCCGCCTTCGGCTTCATTGGCATAGAACAGACTGGTGGTCAGCGTATCGGCCACCGCTTCGCCGTCCAGGCCGTCGAGGATCAGCCGAACCGGCGGGTAATCGGGGCTGGAGGCCACCAGTTCCGCCCCGTAGATCGCGGTTTCACCCCAGGCCGGGGCGGCGTTCACCGGCAGGCCGTGCGGGCGCGCCTGCATCCACGGGCGGATGGACAGGCTGCGGCAATGGCCGGCCAGCACCCGCCAGCGGGCATGGGTGATATTGCGGCCATATTCCATCACCAACCGGCGTTCGATCAGGCAATCGCCGCATTGGAACAGCCAGACCGGCAGCCCCCATTCCAGTCGAAATTCCAACAAGGTGCCGTCGGTGTCGGCCCCGGTCCCCAGGCTGAAGTGCCGGCCATCGCCCAGATGGACGATGTCTTCGACGCGGTTGACCAGCATGGTGCGGCCCAGGGGCGGCGGCAGCGCCGCCACCAACCAACCGTGATAACGGCGGATGGGTGGGCCGGTCATGGTGCCGGTGGCATAGCCGCCCAGGCCGTTGGCGATCAGCCATTCCCGCGGCGCCTGGGCCGGTTCGCTGCTGGGGTGGATGATGCGGGTGGGGATCATGGACGCGACCTTGTCGGTTGACCTGCGGCCATGGTGTGGCTTGCTTGGCATCACGGCAAGCTGGGATTTACCATCCCTGTTTTGCTAATATGAAATTTGTCGCAAGGCGTGATCGAGGCGGTGATGAGCGGTTGGGGCTGCGTGCACGAAGTCAACGAGACCTGCACCTGGGTGGCGGGCCGTCCCTGCGATCCGGGGATGAAGGGCTGTGTGCTGGCCGGACGTTTCCGCTTTTCCAACGACGACAAGAACCGTCCGCCGCGTAAGCCGACGGTGACGCCCACCCCCGACACCGATCAGGATTGATCAGCGACCGTTGTTGCCGTTGCCCAGTTCGGGCAGCCAAGTGGCGGTGCCCGAGCCTTGCGGCGGCATGCCGGCGCGGGCCTGGGCCTGGGCGATCTGTGCCGCGGTCTGCGGCGGCGGCTTTGGCGGCGCCGGGCTGCCATCAGCGGCCGGTTGCGGTTCCCCAGCGGCGGTCTGGGCTGCGGTCGCGGCGGCGTCCTCGGCCTTTTTCGCCGACTTGCCCAAGGACTTCAGGCGGTTGTCGATATTGGTGATGGCGGCGCGATCCGAATCCACCGCCTTGACCCATTCCGCCCGCTCGGCCTTCAAGGCCGCTTCCAGGGCGTCGAGGCGGGCGGTGAAGGGCTGGGTCAACTCACCCACCTTGGTCTGCGCCTCGGTGTGCATGTTGGATTTGATCTTCTCGATCTCTTCCAGCAGGTCGCGCTTGATCCACTTGGACTTCTTGTCCAATTCATCGCCCATCTTGGTCAGGCGGTCTTCCACTTCCGAATTGATCTGAACCTTGATCTCATAGGCCGACTTGACCAGGTTGGCCATGTACATCATCAGCCCGCCGCCGATGATCAGGATCACCCCGGCAGCCAAAGAGATGATGAGAACGGTGGAAAAACTCATGAAATCCGCCGGGCCGTGAGCCGTGGTGAAGGGTGGCGCCTGTTTCGACACTGTGGGTCATCGCCGATTGCAATGCAACACCTGTTGGCGGGGGTGGGATGTTTGTTGTGATGTCGCAACAAGTGGCAGTGGCGCGTCGGTTGGCGAAGATTTCATCGCAACGCGGCATGGGCTGTTGACTCCCCGGCCCCATGATCTGAATATCCGCCATTCCACATGCCCACGGGGGATGCCCATGTTCGCTCGACTGTCTCGTTTCGCCGCCTTCGCGGTGGTTGGTCTGGCCGCTGTTTCCGCCCAGGCCGAAGACAAGGTTTTGAACGTCTACAACTGGTCCGACTATATCGCCAAGGACACTTTGGAGAAGTTCACCAAGGAAACCGGCATCAAGGTGAAGTACGACACCTATGGTGACAACGAGGTCTTGGACAACAAGCTGATGACCGGTAAGTCCGGTTATGACGTGGTGTTCCCGTCGGCCTCGCCGTTCTTCGCCCAGCAGATCAAGGCCGGTGTGTTCCAGAAGTTGGATATGGCCAAGATCCCCAATGCTGGCGGTCTGGACAAGTCGGTGATGAAGAGCCTGACCGTGTCCGATCCGGGCAATGCCTATGGCGTCCCCTATATGATGGCGGCCACCGGTTTCGGCTTCAACGTCGACGCCATCAAGAAGTTGGCGCCCGATGCGCCGACCGATTCGTGGGCCATGCTGTTCGATCCGGCGGTGGTGTCGAAGCTGAAGTCGTGCGGCGTCGCCTTGCTCGACACCCCGTCTGAAGCCGTGCCGGCCATCCAGATGTTCATGGGCAAGGACCCCAATGTCCAGAACGAGGAAAACCTGAAGCTGGCCATGGAAGGCTTGGGCGCCGTGCGTCCCAATTTCCGCTACATCCATTCGGAAAAGTACCGGTCCGATCTGGCCAACGGCGATATCTGTCTGGCGCTGGGCTATGTCGGCGATCTGGTGCAGTCGCGCACCCGCGCCGCCGCCGCCAAGAAGAAGCAGAACATCCAGGTGGTCATCCCCAAGGAAGGCGCCCTGGTCAATATCGACGTGATGGCCATCCCCGCCGATGCCCCGCACGCCGACGCCGCGCACGCCTTCATCAACTTCATCCTGCGTCCCGACGTGGTCGCCGCCATCACCAACGAAACCGGCTATGCCAACGCGGTGCCGGCGTCGCTGCCCATGGTCGACCCGGAAATGGCCAAGGACCCGGTCATCTTCCCGCCAGATTCGGTGCGGGCCAAGATGATCACCCCGCCGCTGCCCGGTGGTAAGGAATACGACCGCGCCCGTTCGCGCGCCTGGTCGAAATTCCGCGCCGCCAAGAAGTAAGGACCATACCGGTGAGCCTTGCCGTTCGCCCCGAACGTGAAACCCGCCCCCCGGCCATTCAAATCCGGGGGGTGGAAAAACGCTTTGGTGACGCCACCGCCGTCGCCGGCATCGATCTGGATATCCAGGAGGGAGAGTTTTTCTCCCTCCTGGGGCCGTCCGGCTGCGGCAAGACCACGCTTTTGCGCATGATGGCCGGGTTCGAGACGCCGACGGCGGGCAAGGTGTTGATCGCCGGTGCCGACATGACCGCCGTGCCGCCCTATGAGCGGCCGGTGAACATGATGTTCCAATCCTACGCCCTGTTCCCGCACATGAACGTCGCCGACAACGTGGCGTTCGGCCTGCGTCAGGATGGGGTTGCCAAGTCCGAGATCGCCGGGCGCGTGGCCGAGGCGCTCGATCTGGTGCAGATGGGCGATTTCGCCAAGCGCAAGCCGCATCAGATGTCCGGCGGCCAGCGTCAGCGCGTCGCCCTGGCCCGCTGTCTGGTCAAGCGCCCCAAGGTGGTGCTGCTGGACGAGCCGCTCTCCGCGCTGGACAAGAAATTGCGGGAAAAGACCCAGTTCGAACTGGTCAACATCCAGGAAAAGGTCGGCATCACCTTCGTCATGGTCACCCATGACCAGGAAGAGGCCATGACCATGTCCACCCGCATCGCGGTGATGAATGCCGGGCGTATCCTGCAAGTGGGGCGCCCGCACGAGATTTATGAATATCCCACCACCCGCATGGTCGCCGATTTCATCGGCACCGCCAATTTCTTCACCGGCACGGTGGAAAATGCGGCCTCGGGGCTGGTCACCTTCCGCGCCCAGGGCATCGACGCGCCCTTGACCGTCGCCGGCGATCTGGCTCCGGGCAGTGCCGCCGCCGTCATGGTCCGACCGGAGAAAATCCAGATGGGGCGCGAGGCCGCCGCCGGTGCCGCCAATTCGGTTTCCGGCGTGGTCAAGGAAATCGCCTATCTGGGCGACGTCTCCATCTATCACGTGCGCCTGGATTCCGGCGTGGTGGTGCTGGTCACCAACGCCAATCTGCGCCACGCGGCGGAACCGGCGGTGACCTGGGAAGATCGGGTGCATCTGTCGTGGCACCCCGGCAACGCGGTCGTTCTGCCATGAGAGTGGCCAGCACCCGCCGTGACCTGGGCCGCCGCCTGGTGCTGGCGGTGCCTTATGTCTGGCTTTTGGTGTTCTTCCTGGCGCCCTTGCTGATCGTCGGCAAGATCAGCCTGTCGGAATCGCGCCTGGGCATTCCGCCCTATGAACCGCTGATCGACTGGGCGGAAAGCGGGCTGGCCATGGTCAAGGCCAGCTTCAATAATTATGCCCTGCTGTTCGAGGACGACCTTTACGTCCAGGCCTATATCCAGTCGCTGACCATCGCCGGCATTTCCACCATCTTGTGCCTGCTGATCGGCTATCCCATGGCTCTGGGTATCGCGCGGGCGCCGGAAAAAGCGCGCGGGCCGTTGCTGTTGCTGGTGATCGTGCCGTTCTGGACCTCGTTCCTGATCCGCGTTTATTCGTGGATGAGCATCCTGCGCGACGAAGGCATCCTCAACCATGCGCTGATGGGGTTGGGTCTGATCGACGAGCCGCTGGTCATCTTGAACACCGATTGGGCGGTGTATGTGGGCATCGTCTATTCCTATCTGCCGTTCATGGTGCTGCCGCTTTACGCCACCTTGGAAAAGCTGGACCCGTCGCTGTTGGAGGCCGCCGCCGATCTGGGGGCGCGGCCCATCCGTGCCTTCATCGCGGTGACGCTGCCGTTGTCGCTGCCGGGGATCGTCGCCGGCTCGCTTTTGGTGTTCGTGCCGGCGGTGGGGGAATACGTCATCCCCAATCTGTTGGGTGGCGGCGATACCCAGATGTTGGGCAAGGCGCTGTGGGACGTATTCGCCCAGACCCGCGATTGGCCCTCCGCCGCCGCCCTGGCGGTGGCCATGCTGGTGGCCCTGGTCATTCCCATCGCCTTGTTCCAGCGCCTGCAAACCCGGCTGGAAGAACAGGAGAACCGCTGATGCGCCGCTCTCCCGCCCTGTTGTCGGCCCTGCTGTTCGGCTATGCCTTCCTGTATGCGCCCATCGCCCTGTTGATGGTCTATTCCTTCAACGCCTCGCGTGAGGTCAGCGTCTGGGGCGGATTTTCCACCAAATGGTATGGCGAGCTGCTGCACAACCAGGCCTATCTGGACGCGGCTTGGCTGTCGTTGAAGATTGCCGCCACCAGCGCCACCGGCGCCCTGGTGCTGGGCACCCTGGCTGCCTTGGTTCTGGTGCGTTTCGGCAGGTTTCGCGGGCGCATGATGTTCAACGGCCTGATCACCGCGCCTTTGGTGATGCCGGAAATCATCCTGGGTCTGGCCATGCTGCTGCTGTTCGTGGCGCTGGAAGATGTGATCGGTTGGCCCGACGGGCGCGGTTTCACCACCATCGCCATCGCTCATACCACCGTCGGCATGGCCTATGCGACGGTGGTCATCCGCTCGCGGCTGGCGCAGATGGATGAAAGCCTGGAAGAGGCCGCCATGGACCTGGGCGCCCGCCCGGTCAAGGTGTTCTTCCTGATCACGCTGCCGGTCATCGCGCCATCCTTGGCGGCGGGGTGGCTGCTGGCCTTCACCTTGTCGCTGGATGACGTGGTGGTGGCGCAATTCGTCTCCGGCCCTGGCTCGACCACCTTGCCCATCGAGGTGTTTTCCTCGGTCCGCCTGGGCGTCAGCCCGCAGGTCAACGCCCTTGGCACCATCATCGTGGTGGTGGTGGCGGTGATCATCGGTCTGGCCTGGCGGCTGAGCGCGCGCAAGCAGCGTTAGGCCCCGCCCTCAGATCAGGAACAGATCGTCCAGCGCCTTGAACAGGTCGTCGCCGAAGCTCGGCCCCTTGTGCAGCACCGGCACCTTGCGCGGCAGCAGCGCCAGCGATTCGTTGTGGCTGTCGAGCGAGGTAATGACGGCGATGGGGATATTGCGGGTGCTGGGCATGGATACCAGGGCGATGGCCAGGTCGATGCCGTCCAGATGCGGCATCAGGGCCGAGATGATCACCAGATCGGGCTTGCTTTGCACCGCCAGGGAAAAGGCGTCGATGGTGTCGGGCACCACCAAGGTGCGATAACCGCATTGTTGCAGCTCGCGTTCCACATAGCGGGTCTGGGCGCCGGGCGGCATCACCAGCATGACCTCGACCTCGCGGATGGCGATGTCGGCCAGATCAAATCCCAGTTTGCGCGGCAGGGCGCGGACCAGGGTCGAGGTTTCCGTGTCCGTGTGGTCGGGATTATCGGCCAGAGCCTGCATGCGATCGATATAGGCTTGCAGGTCGTCCCAAACGCGCGGCGGCAGCACTTTGGGCGCCTGGGCCAGATAATCGTCCAGGCGGCGGGCGATGGTGGACAGGGCGCGCAGGCCGAAATTACTGGCCTGACCGCGCAATCTGAGCGCGGTACGCCGAAACTCGGCGATGACTTCGGCATCCGCCTTGTGCCCGTGCCGGGCGCTATCCAACAAGACGTCCAGTCCCTGCACCGTTTCCGAGGCTTCGTCCAGGAATTCGCGGCGCAATTCATCCGACAGGTCGTGGTAATTGGCATTCTCGGTCATGGCGGCACTTTACGGCAAAGGCGGTTGTCGAACCCACCGCAACCTTACTCCAAGCCCGTGCAGTGGGCCATCCTTTGCGGGGCCATGCGGGCAGATACTGGAGAGGTGCCAAAAGTGCATATTGCAAGCCATTGAAAAGGCGGTGATGCTATACGCACACGGCACGTATTGGGGATCATGTCTTGGGTTCGGAAAACACCATCGAACGCATCGCCAAGCGCGAGATACTAAGCTGCTCGCCTGATACCACCATTTTGGAAGCGGCGCGGGCCATGGCCCAGGCCCGCTGCTCGTCCATCATCATCACCGAAAACACCTTGCCGGTGGGAATCTGGACCGAACGCGACACCCTCGACATCGATTTCGCCGATCCCGAAAGTTTCAACCGGCCCATCGCCTCGGTGATGAGTGCGCCGATCAAGACCATCCATGGCGCCACCACCTTGGGCGATGCCGGCTTGCGTTTCCAGATGGAGGGGGTGCGCCACTTCGTCGTCGTCAACGATGCCGGCCGCGCGGTGGGGGTGATCAGTCAAAGTGATGTCATCCTGCGCCACGGGGTCGAGCATTATCTGGTGCTGCGCAATGTGGGCTCGGCCATCAACCGGCCCATGGTGAAAATTCATCCGCAGGCGTCCTTGACCGAGGCGGTGGCCCAGATCAATGCCGGCCATGCCGACGCCGCCATCGTCGTCGGCGATCATGGCGAGGCGCCGGGCATCATTACCGAGCGCGACCTCATCCGCATCATCGCCGGCGGCGACGGCCTGCCGGTGTCGGTGGGCGACATCGCCAGCCGACCGCTGATCAGCGTCTGCGAGACCGACAGCTTGCTGTCGGCCCGCAATATCCTGGAAGAACGCCACATCCGTCATCTGGCGGTGGCGACCGAGGACGGCGAGCTCAAGGGCTTGCTGTCGTTTTCCGACATCCTGGCGTCGCTGCAATACGAATACGTCCAACGTCTGGACGAGGCGCTGCGGGAACGCGACGAGGCGTTGTTGAAGTCGCGCAAGGATCTGCATCTGGCCCGCAAGGTCATCGAGGCGTCCCTGGACGGCATCATGATCTGCAATCCCAAGGGGCTGATCGAGTTCGTCAACCCCGCCTTCAGCCAATTGACCGGGTACCAGTTCGACGAAGTGGTCGGGCAGAATCCGGCGATCCTGCAATCGGGCCTGCATGAAAAGGCGTTTTACGATCGCATGTGGCAATCCCTGCACGTGCAGGGCATCTGGCAGGGCGAAATCTGGAACCGGCGCAAGACCGGCGAGGTCTATCCCGAGTGGCTGACCATCAATGTCATCCGTGACGAGGACGGCGCCATCACCCAATACGCGGCGGTATTCTCCGACATCAGCGAGCGCAAGAAGACCGAAGAGCGCATCAAGAATCTGGCCTATTTCGACGTGCTCACCGGCCTGCCCAACCGCCGGCTGTTCACCGACCGCCTGCAGGTGGCCATCGCCAACGCCCATCGCCACGGCTCGCAACTGGCCATCATGTTTTTGGACCTGGACCTGTTCAAGCGCATCAACGACAGCTTGGGCCACGGCATCGGCGATCAGGTGCTGTGCGAGGTGGCCGGGCGGCTGGAACATTGCGTGCGCGAGGGCGACACGGTGGCGCGCCTGGGCGGTGATGAATTCGTCGTCCTGCTGCCTGAACTGGATCACGTGGAAGACGCCGCCAAGCTGGCCGACCGGGTCATCAGCCACGTCAAGCAACCGCTCCGGGTCGATGAGCACGAATTGTACGTGACCACCTCGGTGGGCATCGCTGTCTATCCCGATGATGGCCTGACCGACGAAACCCTGATCAAGAACGCCGATACCGCCATGTATCGGGCCAAGGATCTGGGCCGCAATTCATACCAGCTTTATACCCCGGCCATGAACGCCCGCTCATTCGAGCGTCTGTCCATGGAGGCCTCGCTGCGCCACGCCTTGTCGCGGCATGAATTCACCTTGGTTTATCAGGGTAAGATCGACCTCAATTCGGGACGGATGTCGGGGGTCGAGGCGCTGGCCCGTTGGCGCCACCCGGAAATGGGGTTGGTGTCGCCGGTCGAGTTCATCCCGCTAGCGGAAAACATGGGGTTGATTTCGGAAATCGGCGCCTGGGTGCTGAAGGCCGCCTGCCGCCAATGCCAGTCATGGCATGAATTGGGGCTGCCGCGGGTGCGCATGGCGGTCAACGTCTCGACCCTGCAATTCCGTGAAGGCGACGTGGTTGAACTGGTCAAGCAGGCGCTGGACGAATCCGGTCTGCCGCCGCAATACCTGGAACTGGAAATCACCGAATCGGTGCTGATGCAGCGGGTCGAGGAAAACGCCCAGGTGTTGCAGGAATTGCGGGCCATGGGCATCCACATTTCCATCGACGATTTCGGCACCGGCTATTCGTCACTGTCTTACTTGAAGCGCATGCCCATCGACGCCCTGAAGATCGACCGTTCCTTCGTCAACGACATCACCGAGGACGGCGACGGCGCCGCCATCGTCTCCACCATCATCAACTTGGCCCATAATCTGAAGCTGCGGGCGGTGGCGGAAGGGGTGGAAACCCAGGAACAGGCCGATTTCCTGCGCGAACGTGGCTGTGACGAAATCCAGGGCTTCCTGGTCAGCCGCCCGGTCTCGGGCGAGGATCTGGTCAGCCTGTTCGACCGCAATTTGTTGTAGGGCAAAAGTCCCTCGGCTTTGCCGGTGTACTTTTCCCCGAACAGCTATTCTTCGTCCTGGCCCAGATTGTCCAGGCCGATGGCATCGACCAGGGCGCGCAATTCCTGACGGGCGGCGACGTTGCTGAGATTCATGTCGAAGCCGGGAATGCCGTGGCGTAAATCCAACAGCGTCAACCCTTCCAAGAACAGCGAACGATAGATCACGCGTTCACCCAAACCGGGCGCGATGCGGAAACCGATGCGCTTGGCCAGATCGACCAGCAGCTTTTCCATGGTCTGCTTGTTGCGGGCGTCCAGATGGGCCAGACGATTGCGCAGCACGATCCAGTCGACCACCGCCTTTTCGCCGCGCATGGCCCGGGTTTTCTTGGTGTCCCAAACCATTTCGGCGTAATGGCTGGGCCGGGTGATCTTCAGGGTTTCCGGCTCGACCCGCGCCAACACGTCCAGGTCGATCAGCGAATCGTTCAGGGGCGTGATCAGGGTATGGGCGAAGGAATGGCCCAGCCGCGACAGATAATGGTCCGAGCCGGGGGTATCGATGACCAGCACGTCGTGCAGCGCCGACAGTTGAGTGAAGGTTTCCAGCAGCCGGCGTTCATCCGCCTCGCGGTCGGCGGTGGGCGGAAGTGCTACGTGGTTGGGCACTTTCAGGCCCAAATGGGCCGCGTCCTTGCGGTTCTGACGGTTCTGCACATAGCGGGTCAGGGTGGCCTGACGGGCGTCCAGGTCGATGGAGCCGACACTTAATCCCCGGTTGAGCAGGCTGACGATCAGGTGCATGGACACGGTGGATTTGCCGGTACCGCCCTTTTCGTTGCCGACGACGATGACATGGGCCCGTTTGGTCATGCGTTTTCCCCTGACGCGTTGGGCCTGATCCAGACAGCGCAGTCATGAAAGGCGGCGCCGCCATTGGGTGGCACCGCATCGGCGCCGATCAGGCTGTTGATGCCCATTCCCTCGATGAAACATTCATCCGGCCAGATGCCTTCCACCGCCACCACGCCCTTGGCGATGCCGTCGGTGACCTGGGCATGGACCAGCACCGAGCCACGGGCGTTGCCCAGGCGGATGACATTGCCGTCGGTCACCCCCAAACGGCCTGCGTCTTCGGCATGGACCAGCGCCGTCGGGCGCCCGGCCAGCCGGCGCGAGGTCGGAGTTTCGGCGAAGGTGGAATTGAGGAAGTGCCGTGACGGCGGCGTGATCAGCCGGAACGGGTGTTCGGCATCGGTGGTTTCGATGTTGTCCAGGTGATCGGGCAGGGACGGCAGGCCCGCGTGATCCGGGCCGATGGCCGACCAATCGGCGGCAAAGCGGAACTTGCCGCCATGGCCGAAACCGTCGAGAAAATGGGCCTTGTCGAAAGGCAGCGCGCAATCGAGCCAGCGGGCCTTGTGGGCCTCCTCGGCGCTGGGCAGATTTGAGGCGTGCAGGCAGGCATCGATCAATTGCCATTCGTCCAGGGCGAAGCTGGCGTGGGTCGCCCCCAGCCGTCGGGCCAGTTGGTTGATCAGCCAGTGGTTGGACCTAGCCTCGCCCACCGGCGCGATCACCGGCTTGGCCACCTGCAGGAAGGTGTGGCCATAGGCGGTGTACAGATCGGCATGTTCGACAAAGGTGGTGGCCGGCAGCACCAGATCGGCGAAGCGCGCCGTCTGCGTCATCATCTGTTCGTGCACCGCCAGAAACAGATCGTCGCGGGCCAGACCGCGCCACACCTTGGCGGTATCGGGGGCGACATTGGCCGGATTGCTGTTTTGCACCAGCATGGCGGTGACCGGCGGCCCGCCCATCAGGGCATCGGCTTCGTTGGTCAGGATGGCGCCGATGCGGCTCATGTCCAATTGGCGGGCGTCGGAGGCGGGCAGGTCCAGCCCGTCCATCAGCGTGCGGTCGAGGACGAAACCGCCCGACAGGCTTTGGGTGGCGCCGCCGCCTTCATATTGCCACGCCCCGGTCAGCACCGGCAGGCAGGATACCGCGTGCAGGCTGACGGCGCCGTTGCGCGACCGGCTCATGCCATAGCCCAGGCGGATCAGACTGCGCTTGGTGGTGCCGTAGTGACGGGCGAAGGCCTCGATGGTCGTCGCTTCCAGGCCGGTGATCGCCGCCGCCCAAGCGGGGCCGCGCGTCGCCACATGGGCGCGCAACGCCTCGGTGCCGTCGCCCATGCGGGCCACATAGGCGGCGTCGATCAGATCGTCGCGGAACAGCACATGCATGACGGCGCAGGCCAGGGCGGCGTCGGTACCGGGGCGCAGCATCAGGTGCAGATCGGCCTTTTCGGCGGTGGGGGTGCGATAGGGATCGACCACCACCACCTTGGCGCCGTGGCTTTTGCGCGCCCTTGCCATCAGCCCCATCAGATGCACCTGGGTGGCCGCCGGGTTGGCGCCCCAGATGACGATCAGCTCGCTTTTGGCCATTTCGCGCGAATCGACGCTGCGCTTGGCCCCGACCCCGGCCATCCAGCCGGCGCTGGCGATGGAGGCACAGATGGTCAGCCCCTGGCGTGAATAGCCCATTTCTCGGCGCAGGCGGTTGGCCGCGCCCATCTGCAGCAAGCCCATGCTGCCGCCATAGACATAGGGCCAGACCGCTTCCGGCCCATGGGTATCGGCGGCCAGACGGAAGCGATGGGCGATCTCGTCCACGGCCTCGTCCCAGGAAATGGGGGCGAAGCGACCCGATCCCTTGTCGCCCACCCGGCGCAGCGGCTGGGTGACGCGGTCGGGGTGGTGGATGCGCTCGGCATAGCGGGCGACCTTGGCGCAGATGACGCCCTCGGTATAGGGCATCTTGCCGCCATGCAGGCGACCGACGCGACCATCTTGCCCCACCTCGACATCGACGGGGCAGGCGGACGGGCAATCATGCGGGCAGACGGACGGCAAACTGAGCATGGGCGCACAATAGCCAAGCCGGGCGCGGGCGGCAACGCCCCCGGCACGCGTGCCCACGCCTTTTGCAGAGCCTTTGCGCCCCCGCTTGGTGATGGTATTGTTGCGCGACATGTTGAGGCCAAGCTTGCAAAAAAGGACCAGCCATTGATGGACGGGGGGATTGAGCGGATCGATTGCGCCGTCATCGGCGCCGGCATCGTCGGTCTGGCCGCTGCCCGTGCCCTGGCCTTGGCTGGGCGCGAGGTGCTGGTGCTGGAGGCCTCGGGCGCCATCGGCGGCGGTATCTCGTCGCGCAATTCCGAGGTCATCCATGCCGGTATGTACTATCCCGCCGGCAGCCTGAAGGCACGCTTGTGCGTGGCTGGCAACGCGCTTTTGCGCCGTTTCGCCGACGATCACGGCGTGCCCTATGCCCTGTGCGGCAAACTGATCGTCGCCACCAGCGCCGAGGAGCAGGCCAAGCTGGACGATATCCTGGAAAAGGGGCGGGCCAACGGCGTCTCCGGGCTGTCCGCCATCACCGCTGGCTTGGCCATGGAGATGGAGCCGCAGCTTTCCTGCACGGCCGCTCTGTTTTCCGCCCATACCGGCATCATCGATACCCATGCGCTGATGTTGGCCCTGCAAGGGGTGGTGGAAAGCAAGGGCGGTTCGGTGGCCCTGCATGCCCCGGTCATCGGCGGGCAAGCTGGCGAGGACGGTGTGTTGTTGCAGGTGGGCGGGGCCGAGCCCATGCGGCTGTTGGCCCGCACCGTGATCATCGCCGGCGGCCTGTCGTCGTGCCCGCTGGCCCGGTCCTTGGGGCTGGCCAAGGTGCCGCAAGAGCATCTGTGCAAGGGCAATTACTTCACTCTGACCGGCAAGATGCCGTTTTCGCGGCTGGTCTATCCGGTGCCGGTTTCTGCCGGGCTGGGGGTGCATTACACCCTGGACATGGCCGGGCGTGGCCGCTTTGGCCCCGATGTGGAATGGATCGAGGCCGAGGATTACCGGGTCGATCCCGCCCGGGCCGACCTTTTTTATGCCGCCATCCGCCGCTATTGGCCCGATCTGGTCGATGGCGCGTTGGAACCGGCCTATGCCGGCATCCGCCCCAAGATCAACGCCGCCCATGAAGCCGCCGCCGATTTCGCCGTCCACGGTCCCGCCGATCATGGCGCGGCGGGGGTGGTGGCGCTGTACGGTATCGAATCCCCCGGCCTGACCGCCTCCCTGGCCCTGGCCGAACTGGTGCGGGAGATGGCAGCATGAACCGGCTTGCCACCCTGATTGCGCTTTCGCTGCTACTGGCCGCGCCGGGGGCCCTTGCCCTGGAAAAGCCCCGCGACTGGCAGCCGCCGCCCATCGAATCGGTGCCCAATCACCGCGAGATGTGGCGGTCGGTGATCATCGAACTGGGCCGTTACGCCAAGTCGCGCAAACCCGATTTCGTCGTTCTGGTCAGGAACGGCACCGAATTGGTGGTCAAGGGCGAACGCGAGGCGGAATGGGACGAAGTCCAAGATCCCGACGGCAGATTCTTTGAAAAGCGCCATCCGCTGGGGCAGCCGTTCCGCCCTTACGTCAACGCCATCGACGGGTTGGTGCTGGACAACCTTTATTGCGGCCCGGAAGCCTTCGGCAAGCCTTTGGACAAAGCTATTCAGGAACAGCGCGACCTGGATCGGGTGCTGGCCGACGAGCGGGCCAAGGGCATCCATCGCCCGGCAACACCGCAGCCGCTGGGGCCGTTCAGTATCGATCCGGTCGAGGAACTGCGCCGTGCCGCCGAGGTCAAGCGGCAGGCGGAAAAGCTGGAACGCCAGCGCCGTACGGTCTATGCGGTGGACGCCCTGCGTCAGGCCGGGCGGCGGATATTGTCGCTGGAAAGCTGCAAGGGTGCCAAGGAGTCCCAATCCGCCTATGCGGATGCCGTCCGCGACAAGGTGCTGACCTATGCTCATAGCGGCAACGACACCCTAAACCTGATCCCATCCGGCCATCCCTGGGGCGAGAACCCGGCCCCCATCCCCACCTTGAACCAAGCCCGCAACTGGCTGCCGGTGCTGCGTGCCGACCAGTTCGGCAGCAAGGCGGAATGGGTGACGGCGCTGGAACGCAGCAATCACGACATGCTGCTGGTGGACGTGGCCTATCGCGGCGTCGACGGTCTGGCTTTCGCCGACACTCTTCGGCTGAAATACAAGAAGCTGGGGTCGCGGCGGCTGGTTTTCGCCGTGTTGTCGCTGGGCCGCGCCTATGACTGGCGCTGGTATTGGCAAAAAGATTGGCAGACCGGCAACCCGCCCTTCCTGTTCGCTCCCGATGAAGCCGATCCCGGCGCCTATGTCACCCGCATGGAAGACGCCAAGTGGAAGGAATTGCTGGGCAAGACCCTGGAGGGCATCATCAAGGCCGGCTTCGATGGTGTGGTGTTGGACGATACCGACACCTATCTGTGGTTTGAAGAATTGATGCCGCTGCGGTGATCTGGATGATGAAATGCTGAAAACCGCCCGGTCCTACGAAGAAGCCTGCCGCACCTTTCGCTGGCGGCTGCCCGATCGTTACAACATGGCCTTCGACGTCTGTGACCGTCAGACCATGGCCGGCGCCGATGGTCATCGCACTGCCCTGATCGTCGAAATCGCCGACGGCGTGGTCGAGCGCTATACCTTCCACATGCTGCGGCTGTTGTCCAACCGTGTCGCCAATGCACTGACGGCGCGCGGCATCGGCCTGGGCGACCGGGTGGCGGTGGCCTTGCCGCAATCGGTCGAGGCGGCGGCGGTGGTGCTCGGCGTGTTGAAGATGGGGGCGGTGCTGGTGCCCTTGCCCCTGTCCCTGGGCGAGGAGCCCTTGGCTTGGCGTCTGGCCGATTCGGGGGCGCGGGCGGTGATCGTCGCCGATTTCATGCTGCCCCGGCTGCAAGGGGCCCGTCAGGGAGCCCTGGCGCTGGAGACCGTTTTGGTCAATAGCGAGGCTGGGGGCGAAACCGGAGGCGCTGACGATCTGTGGGCGGTATTGCAGCAATCCAGCGATGCTTTCACCCCGCTGGTGACGGCCCTCGACAGCCCGGCCTTGCTGGTCTATCCCGACCATGCCATGGGCAAGCCCACCGGCATCCTGCACGGCCATGGCGCCCTGCTCGGCAATCTGCCGGCGGTGGAGTTGGGCTTGGGTTTCTTCCCCCAGTTCGGCGACATCCTGTGGACCTCGGCCGATTGGATGAGCTTTCCCGCCCTGATGTGGGCGGTGCTGCCGTCCTGGCATCATGGGGTGCCGGTGGTGGCCGGCCCTCATGGCCAGGATGCCGAGGCCCATCTGGGCCTGATGGCCCGTCACGGCGTACGGGTGGCGTGGATGCCGCCGGTCGATCTGGCGCGGCTGACCGGTCTTGCCGCCACCCGGGCCCATCCGTTGCCGCGCGTGCTGGGCAGTGGACCGCAGCCCTTGGCCGCCGGCCTGCGCGATCAGGTGGCCAAGGTATTCGGTATCGCCGCCCACGAAATCTGGGGCAGTCTGGAAATCGGTGCCGCCGTCGCCAATAACGCCGCCATCATGGAAATCCGCCCCGGCTCACCCGGCAAGGCGGCGCCCGGCATCACCGTCGAGGCGGTGGATCCCGCCGGGCGGGTGTTGCGGGCCGGCGATCCCGGCTTTTTGGCCCTGGCGCCCAACGCTCCGGCGGCCTGTCTGGGGCGCTGGGGGCGCGATTCCTGGCATGGTGCCAAGCTGATCAATGGTTGGCTGCCGTCGCTGGTGGCCGGTCATCGGGATTTGGACGGCTATATCTGGCCCGATGCCATGGCGCCCTTGCCCGGCATCGTCATGGTCGATGGCCAGCCGGTGGCCTTGGCCGAAACCGAGGCGGCCTTGACCTGGCATCCCCGGGTCACCGCCGCCGGCATGGCGATGCAGGCTGATGGTGGGTTGAAGGCCTATATCGTCGCGGCGGCGGGCGGTGGAGACGTCTATCTGGCGCGCGATCTGCAAGCCTGGGTGGCCCAACGACGCGGTCTGCACGAGGTGCCGGGGCGGGTCGAATTCGTCGACGCCATCCCCTTGCGCGCCGACGGCAGCACCGACGTCGAGGAATTGCTGGCCCGCCCGGTGCGTCTGGATGCCCCCGATCCGGACGAGCGGATTTAACTTGGTATCAGGCCCAGGCGGGCGCCGTGATAATCGCGGTTGGCCCAGTGCGGATGGTCCAGGCACCAGCGGATGGTGGCGGCGATGCCGTCGGCGAAATCGGTGCGCGGCTGCCAGTCCAGGGCGCGGCGGGCATGGCTGGGATCGATACCGTAGCGGCGGTCATGTCCCGGACGGTCGGTGACGAACTGGATCAGGCGGGCATAAGGGCCGACCGGATCGGGACGCCATTGATCCAATTGGGCGCAGATGGCCTTGACCACCTCCAGATTGCTGTGTTCGCGCCCCGATCCAAACAGATAGGTGCCCCCCGGCTCGCCGTGGTCCAAGACGGCCATCAGGCCGGCGGCGTGGTCGTCCACATAAAGCCAGTCACGCCGGTTGCCGCCATCGCCATAAAGGGGCAGGGGGTGACCGGCCAAGGCCTTTTGGATCACCAGCGGCATCAGCTTTTCCGGGAACTGCCAGGGGCCATAATTATTGCTGCAATTGGTGACGATCACCGGCAACCCGTAGGTGGCCATCCATGCCCGCGCCAAGTGGTCCGCCGCCGCCTTACTGGCTGAATAGGGCGAATTGGGGCGATAGGGTGAGCTGGCGGTGAAGGCCGGCTCGTCCGCCTCCAGGCTGCCGAACACTTCGTCAGTGGAAACGTGGACAAAGCGGAAGTCGTCGGGCCGCCCCCGCTCCCCCCAGAACCGCCGCGTCGCTTCCAGCAATTGGAAGGTGCCGACCATGTTGTGTTCAATGAACTCGAGCGGAGTGTCGATGGAACGATCCACATGGGTTTCCGCCGCCAGATGAAACACCGCACGCGGGGCGTGCTGGGCGAAGACGGCATCCAGGGCGGTGGCGTCGCGGATATCGGCCTGGATGAAGACGGCCTGGGCGGGCAGGGCCTGCAGGCAGGCGGCATAGCCCAGACGGTCAAGGGCAATGACGGTCTCGTCCCCCCGCGCGGTCAGCTGGCGACACAGGGCGGACCCGATAAAGCCAGCCGCCCCGGTGACCAAAATCGACATGTCAGGCTTGCTCCGGCTGAGTTCAGAAAGACTTAACCCTAAGCTGCCATGAATAAATGCACAATTCGTTGATTTTGTGGGCCGTTGCGCCTTGGGGGGAAAGGGAGTAAGTTTTTTAGGGCTTCCGGCAACGGTCCTTATCAATGGATCGATTAGGTTTCCCCCGGTTGATTTTACTAATGCTTTCGGCAGGCGCATCAAAGCCGCCGCCGCATCCAAGCAGGAGGAACCATGTCCGACACGACTACTCTGTCCGCCATCGAGGAACAGGCCTTTCAATTGTCCCGCGCCGCCATCATGCTGGATCAGGCCAAGGCCGACCGTTCCAAGCTGGAGGAAGCGTTGGAGCTGAACATGGCGGTGTGGGTGGCTTTGCGCACCCTGATCACCAGCGACGGCTGCTCGGCCTCGTCGCAGGTGGTGGAAAATCTGATCCGTCTGGCCAATTTCGTCGCTGAAAAGACCATAGCTGGCGCCGCCGCCGCCACCGATGCCAGCATCGACGCGCTGATCAACGTCAACCTGCAGATTTCCGAAGGTCTGTTGGAAGGCAACAAGGTCTAATCTCGCTGCCACGGGATGCCGGAGAGAGTTCCGGCTTTCCCTTCGGCACGAACGCCAACCCGGCTGGGATATTCCAAGCCGGGTTTGTTGTGTTTGCCGTCAATTATCTTGGTCTGGCGCGGCCAATGCCCAATTATCTTGGTCTGGCGCGGCCAATGCCGCGACGCCTGACATCATTCATCAGCGTCTGTTCCACATGGCGGCCCTGGAACAAGGTGATGCCGACCGAATGGCCGTATTCGATGGCCGACGGCGTGTCGCAGCGGGCCAGGATGATGCGGGTGACGCCGATCCGGCGCAACGCGTCGGTCTTCTGGTCCTTCTCGTCGGTCAGCGACGGATCCCAGATCAGCTTGATCAGGTCGGCGCCCAGCCGCTCGCGGTCGACGAAGGGCAGCATGGAATAGGCCAGACCGTCGACGCAAATGCGATAGCCGCGGTCGTGGGCGAAGTCGCGGGCGAACAGATAGGCGCCCAGATCGGCGAAGATATCGACCTTTTGCAGTTCCAGCACGATGGTGCCGCGCATACCGGCCTTGACGTTATCGTCAAACACCATGAATTCCGGCGACAGGATGGTCGACACGTTCAGATTGATGCTGATGTCGCCTTCCAAGGTGCGGTCGTCGTGCTTGTTGAGCAAGGACAGTACCCGGCGGTCCAGGGTCTCCGTCAATTGCTGGAACAGCCAGGGGCTGGAATTCATGTTGACGTTGGGCATCAACGTTTGCCGCAGATCGGCGATGGAAATGAACAATTCGTGGAAGACCGGTTGCGGCGGCGACTGTCCGACGATGGCGCACACCGCCTGGCGGCGCATCAGATTGGACAGGTCGGCCTGTCCCAGTCCGGCTTCGACCCGGGCCAACAATTCCGGCGTGAACGGCGCGCCCTTGGGTTTGGCCAGGGCGCGCATTTCCAGCCCGGCCTGTTCCTGCTCGGCCCGGCGCCGCGCCTGTTCCTCGGCCAGCATGCGCTGGGCCAGGGCGACCAGGACGTCGTATTCCTTTTCCAGGTCGTACCAGGTGCACAACGTGCCCTTCTGCGCGTCGTCGATGATCAACTGGTCGTCGGAAAACAAAAAGCGCAGCTTGACGATGGACGATTCGACCTCGTCCTGGGCCTGAGCCTTGTAGACCACCATCAGGTCGGCGTTGCCCAGGGTGAAGGCCTGGGCTTGCAGCATCTTGACCAGATTGTCGAAGGTGGCGGCGGCGATGCGCAAATGCTGCTCGCGCTGGTTCTGCTTGGACAATCCCGACAGGTGGATGTGCACGGCGCGGCGGTCGGACCGGTGGCGTTCCAAACGGTTCAGATAATCCAGCAGCAGGTGTTCCTGGCTGGCGACACGGGCTTTGGCGATGGGCGGGCTTCCAAGCATGGGCGACCTACCTCAGGGCCTTGAGCGGCGGGAACGTGTCCAGCATGTCGTTGTTGCCGCAATCGACCCGCAACCGGCCCGAAATCACCCCATGGCGCTGGTTGCATTGGACCAAGGTGCAGGCGCTGGCCTTGTCGCATTGGGCCATGGTCACGGCGGCGACCATGGAATCTAGGAAGCGGCCCTGGAAATAGTGGATGCCCTGGTTGAGCCCCCAGGTGATCGAGGTTTCGGTGTCGCAGCGGGCCAGGATGACGCGATGGAAGCCCAACGGACCAAGGGCGTGGTGCAATTCGGCGGTGACCACGTCGTCGGCCATGTCCTGGCTCCAGTTGATCTTGACGTAGTCGCAGTCGTAACGCTCGGCGTCCATGAACTGCAAGGTGATCGGGCTCATGCCGTCCAGCACGGTCTTGTGACCGCGCGCGCGCAGGTAATCGCGGGCGCGGAAGAAGCCGTCCAGATTGTTGAAGATGTCCACCAGTTGGAATTCCACCACCAGCCCGGCCTTGCCGCGAATGGCGGCCTCGAACTGGCGGAACATCTGGGTTTCGATGGTGGCCATATTGAGGTTGACGGAAAACGCGGTGGGCGTCTTGCGGAAGCCGGCATCTTGCAGCACCGACAACACCCGCAGGTCCAGCACCTGCGACAAATGTTGGAACAGCCAGCGATTGGCCAGGATATTGACGTCGGGGGCCAGGATCTTCTGCAGATCCATGATCGACATGTAGAATTCCTGAAACGCCACTTCCGCCGTCTGTTTTTCGGAAAAACGCACGCAGGGCTGGCGGCGGACGACGCCGGCGATATCGGTGACGCCGATGCGCTCGAGCACCTTGGTCAGGTTGCGGGCGTCCAGGGGCTGCACCGGCGCCGCGTTGCGGTTCTGGACCACACGCTTCTTCGCCTCGTTCAACAACTGGGCGCAGACGGCGAAGAAGGAATCGTACTCGCTTTCCAGGTCGTAGAAGGTGACGAAGCGATCTTCGCCATCCACCTCGGCATAGGTCAGCGGGTCTTTCGAGAACAAGGCGCGCAGCTTGTAGACGATGGCGTCCAGATCGGCCAGCCGGGCATCCTTGCAGATCAGCATGATGTCGTTGTTGGTCAACAGGAACATCTGGCCGCGGAACATGTCGACCATGGTCTCGAACATGCGGAAGGCGATGCGGATCTTCGCTTCCTCGCGGTTGGGCGGCAGCAGCCGCGACAGATGCAGATGCAGCGCCTGGCGCCCTTCACGGATGCGGCCCACGCGTTCGGCGGCGTCGTAGAGAAGGTTCTCCGACGTTACGATTTCCTGCGGTTTGTCCCCGAACGCGGTCGCGTTCATCTGTTCCCCATTCTGGCGAAACCGCCGGGACTGATCCGGCGGCGTTGTCCTTGCGCGTGTAAACGGGCAAAGTTCATTGGGGTCCAAAATACAACGACCCGGCTGGAGCGCCTAGAACGAAATGAACAGTCCTGAAGCTCAGGTCGATCCTTCCAACAATCCTTGCGTTCCTGTGGGGGCCTGCGTTTACGCCATTGGCGATATTCATGGCCGCGTCGATCTGTTGCGGGGACTGTTGGAACTGATTGCCGCCGATGTCGAGCGCCGTGCACCGGCGCGTCTGGCCCTGGTTTTTCTGGGCGATTTCATTGATCGCGGTCCGCACTCGCGCCAGGTGGTGGAGTGTCTGATGGCTGGTCCGCCGCCGGGACCGCTGGCGGCGGCGCAGTGGATTTGCCTGAAGGGCAACCATGAAGAAGTGATGCTGGATTTTCTCGATAATGTGGCGGTGGGCAGGGGGTGGTGCGCCTATGGCGGTCTGGATACCGTGCGCTCTTACGCCGCATCCCTGCCGGCGTCGGGGTGGGAACGTGATCTCAAGGCGGTGCAGGCCGTGTTGGCGCGCAACCTGCCGAAAGCGCATCGCGACTTCCTCGCCGGTCTGCCGGTCTGTCATCAGGAAGGGGATTACCTGTTCGTCCATGCCGGTATCCGGCCCGGCATCGCGCTCGAGCATCAGGACCCGGCGGATTTGCTGTGGATACGCCATGAATTTCTCGATGATGGGCGTTGGCATGGCAAGGTGGTGGTGCATGGTCACACCCCAACGCCAGAGCCTGAGGTGCGGCACAACCGTATCGGCATCGACACCCGCGCCTATGACAGCAATCGTCTGACCGCCCTGGTTCTGCACGGCGCATCGCGGGACTTCCTCCGCACCTGAAGGCATTTTTCTTGCAACCCTGCTGTCCTTGGGTTAGCTGACCGGTTGGACATCACGCGGGATCAATCCATGACCGAACTTTCTGTGCTGGCCGATCGGGTCGCCGGTTTGAAGGACAAGCCAGTGTTGTGCGTCGGCGACGCCATGCTGGATCGCTTCATCTATGGCGCGGTCGAGCGCATTTCACCCGAGGCGCCCATTCCGGTGCTGCGCATCGAGCGCGAGGCGGCCATGCTGGGCGGGGCCGGCAACGTGGTGCGCAATCTGGTGGCCTTGGGGGCGGTGCCCACCTTCGTCGCCGTGGTCGGCGACGACGATGCCGGGCGCGAAGTCGGGCGGCTGCTGGGCGACCATGCCGGCATCGACCCCTGTCTGGTGGTGGAAAGCCAGCGCCAGACCACCATCAAGACCCGCTTTTTCGCCTCGGCCCAGCAATTGCTGCGGGCCGACCGCGAGACCAGTCAGGCACTGGCGGCCACCAGCGTGCGTCAGGTGCTGGACCGGGCCGGTACCCTGATCGGGCGTTCGGGCGCGGTCGTGTTGTCCGATTACGGCAAGGGCGTCTTGTCGGTGCCGGTTCCGGCGGAACTGATCAAGGTGGCCAAGGAATGCGGCGTGCCGGTGGTGGTCGATCCCAAGGGCACGGATTACAGCCGCTATCGCGGCGCCACCGTGCTGACCCCCAATCGCAAGGAATTGTTCGAGGCCACCGGCATGAACGTGGCGGACGATGCCGGCATCGTCGCCGCCTGTCGCCACCTGATCACCTCTTGCGGCGTCGGCGCGGTGTTGGCCACCCGGTCGCAGGACGGTATGACCCTGGTGACCGATGACGGTCAGGTGCATCACCTGCCGGCCCAGGCGCGCGAGGTGTTCGACGTCTCGGGCGCCGGCGACACCGTGGTCGCCACCTTGGCCGCCGTGCTGGCCGCCGGCGGTTCGCTGCTGGACGGCGCGCGTCTGGCCAATGTCGCCGCCGGTATCGTCGTCGCCAAGGTCGGCACCGCCGTCGCCTATGCCGACGAGGTGGTCGCCGCCCTTCATCACGACGATTTGTGCCTGGGCGAGACCAAGGTTCTGGGGTGGGAGGGTGCTCGCGATCAGGTGGAAATCTGGCGCCGCAAGGGTGAAAGCGTCGGCTTCACCAATGGCTGCTTCGACCTGTTGCATCCCGGCCATATCTCGTTGCTGACCCAGGCGCGGGCGGCGTGCGACCGGCTGGTGGTGGGGCTGAACTCCGACGCCTCGGTCGCCCGCCTCAAGGGTCCGACCCGTCCGGTGCAGTCGGAAGCGGCCAGGGCCACCGTGCTGGCGTCGCTGTCCATGGTCGATATGGTGGTGATCTTCGGCGAGGACACGCCTTTGGAGCTGATCCGCCATTTGCGCCCCGATGTCCTGGTCAAGGGCGCCGATTACACGGTGGCGACCGTGGTGGGAGCCGATGACGTCATCGGTTGGGGCGGACGGGTGGTGCTGGCCAATCTGGTGGAAGGCCAAAGCACTACCAACACCATCAAGAAGATGAACGGGAAATAGACATGGCCGATTATCCTCACCTGACCCAATTGGGCCAGTCCGCGGCGCTGCCCGACGATCCCGAGGCGGCCCGGCTGGAAGTGGTGCCCAACCCCCATCCCGGCGATACTTATCTGGTGCGTTTCACCGCACCGGAATTCACCTCGTTGTGTCCGATCACCGGTCAGCCCGATTTCGCCCATCTGGTCATCGACTATGTTCCCGAAAACCATCTGGTGGAATCCAAGTCGCTGAAGCTGTTCCTGGGCAGTTTCCGCAACCATGGCGCCTTTCACGAGGCCTGCACGGTGATGATCGGCAAGCGGGTGGTCGACGCAACCAAACCCAAATGGCTGCGCATCGGTGGGTATTGGTATCCGCGCGGTGGTATTCCCATCGACGTGTTCTGGCAGACCGGGGCGCCGCCGGCTGGGCTGTGGCTGCCGGATCAGGGCGTCCCCCCCTATCGCGGCCGTGGCTAGGGAATGAAAGCCAAAATACGCGCCAAGGCCTTGGAATTGGGCTTCGACGCGGTTGGCTTCGCCCCCGCTGTCGCCGATCCGGCGTGGCGGGCGGCGCTTGATCAGTATGTAGCCGAGGGCCGCCACGGCGGCATGGGCTGGATGGCCGAGCGCATGGATCAGCGGGCCAGCCCGCAAGGCCTGTGGGCCGAAGTCCGCTCGGTGGTGACTTTAGGCAGCAATTACGCCCCGGCGGGCGATGCCCTGGCCCTGCTGGAGCAGGGTGATCGCGGCAATATCAGCGTCTATGCCCGCGGTAAGGATTACCACGACGTGGTGAAAAAGCGGCTGAAGGCGCTGGCCCGCTGGATGGTCGACAATCTGGGCGGCGACCTCAAGGTTTTCGTCGACACCGCCCCGGTGATGGAAAAGCCCATCGCCGCCCGTTCGGGTCTGGGCTGGCAGGGGCGGCACACCAATGTGGTGTCGCGCGATTTCGGCTCGTGGCTGTTCCTGGGGGAAATCTACACCACCTTGGACCTGCCGCCCGATCCGGTGCAGGCCGATCATTGCGGCTCGTGCCAGGCCTGTGTCGATGCCTGTCCGACCGGCGCCTTGGACGGGCAGGGGCGGATCGAGCCCCGGCGCTGCATTTCCTATCTGACCATCGAGTATCAGGGCGCCATCGACCCGGAATTGCGGTCACGCCTGGGCAACCGCATCTATGGCTGCGACGATTGCATGGCTGCCTGTCCGTGGAACAAGTTCGCCCCTGCCACCACCGATCCCGATTATTTGCCGCGCATGGAAATGCAGGCGCCGCGTCTGGACGATCTGGCGAGCTTGGATGATCCTGGTTTCCGCCAGGTGTTCGCCGGTTCACCGGTCAAGCGCATCGGCCTGGATCGGTTGCTGCGCAACGTCCTGGTGGCCATGGGCAACAGTGGTGATCGGCGATTGTTGCCGGCGGCGCGGGCCTTGCTGACACACCAAAATCCATCGGTGGCGGAAAGCGCATCGTGGGCTGTCGAAAAGTTGTCGTCTCCATAACGACGAAGGGCGACCGGTGGTCGCCCTTCGTCCACATCATGGGGAAGGCGGATCAGTCTTCAGCGGCAGCCAATGCGCGGGCCATCTGCGACAAGGCTTCCTGATGCTTTTCGTTCTGGATGCTCGAGAAATTGCGGGCCAGTTCCAGGCACATGCGCTGGCGGGCGGTCAGGTCGGTGGCCCGCTGGTTGTCCAGGCCTTCAAAGAAGTAGCTGACCGGAACCCCCAGAACCTGGGCGATTTCATACAGACGTCCGGCGGAAATGCGGTTGATGCCGCGTTCGTATTTGTGCGCCTGTTGATAGGTTACACCGATCAGATCGGCCATCTGCTGCTGAGACAGGCCCAGCATGATACGGCGCTCGCGGATGCGGGTGCCCACGTGGCGATCCGTATCATTGGCGCGATTGACCGGGCGTGAAATGGGGGGGGCTTTTTCTTCGGTCATGGGGCGTTACTGGCTTCGTTGCTGTGGCTGAATGAAAGTCATACTTGTTGTAACGGTGCTCTTTGACTGTGCAGTCCATAGTCTGAAAACCGATAACAGGCAATACGGGATATCTTGCTTATGACCTCATTGATATGAAGTCTGGAGTGAATGTAGAATTGCCAATTGTATATTTTGTTTAATTGTTTTTGCCGTCAAAACAACCTCGGGTGAAGAGGGCGTTCCAGGAAATGCTTTGCCCGAGCTGTGAACCAGCGCCCAGGTTGGTGTCGCTATGGGTATATGCGCCTTTGGGTGCGGTGATACCACTGTGGATATCCGAAATTCTACGCGGTCCGTGCGGATTTGTCTGAATTCACCGCGACGACGGTGCACCGAGGCGACCCAGATTGCCATCGGGGGGGACGAAGCACAGCAAGCCATTGCGCCAGGATGTTTGGGCGGTAACCCAGGGGGTTTTGGTGTCGGCTGCGGCCATATGAGCCGGACGGAACGGTTTGCCGAAATACCAGCCTTGGCCGCGCTTTACTTTAAGCAACTTCAACAGGTTTGCCGTTTCCGGGTCTTCCACGCATTCGGCGGTGGTGCTGATGCCCAATTCCGCGCACAGGCCGACGATGGCCTTGATGAACGAGACGCTTTCGCCGCTCCTGAGGGCATTCTTGATGTAAAGCCCGTCGATCTTGACGTGATCGACCTTGAGTTCGCGCAGGTAATGAAAAGCGGCGGCGCCGGCACCGAAATCATCGAGGCAGACCGGAAAGCCCTTGGCCCGGATTTCCTGCAACAGGGCATTGACGGCGGCCAGTTCGCCCATGGCCGCCGATTCGGTGATCTCGAACGATACCCTGCCGCGCAGGTCGGCGGCGCCGTCCAGCAGTCGACGCAATCGGCTGGTGCTGTCGGGCGAGGTCAGGGTGCGGCCCGACAGGTTGATGGCGAATTTCAAGGCGGGGTCCGAGGCCGGTCCCTGGCGCATCATGGCGAACATGCGCTCACACACCGCCAGATCGAACTGGCCGGCAAGGCCCATGCTTTCGGCGAAGGTGACGGTGTCGAACGGGGTGGCGTCGCTGTCGCCCAGCCGCACCAGACATTCCATGTGCTGGATGGTGTTGGTCCACAAATCGACGATGGGCTGGAACACCATGTGAAAGTCACCGCGCTCGATCAACCGGCGCAAGGCGCGCATGCGGGTCATGGCGTCGGACATGCGCGGTTGCAGGTCGGCGGACAGGGCGGCCAGGGTGCCGCCACCGCCATCGTTGATAAAACCGGTGACCGCGTGGGTCAGGGCGGCGGCGGCTTCCTCGGGCGAGGCGTCGGCCACGTCCAGGGTGATGGAATGGGTTTTGGCCAGCATGGGCGGGCCGTCCGGCACCGTCTGGCGGGCGATGTCATTGATGGCGGCGGAAATGTCGTCACGCACCAGATTAGAATCGTGCACCAAGCCATAGGTGGTGTCGTTGAACTGACCGGCGGTGTCGCCGCCGATGGAATGATCGCGTAAGTAGGCGCCGATGGCGGCGACCATGCTTTCCGTCTGTTCGGTGCCCGCCTGCTGGCGCAGGCGGGGGATTTCCGGCAAATCGATCATGGTCAGCACATAGGGGGCGTCGCTGCTGTCCTGGTCCAGCAGATGGCGGGTTCGGGCCTGAAAGCTGTCCTGATCCAAGAGGCCGCTTTGCGCCAGTCTTCGTTCCAAGGGCGCGCAACTGCAAGAAGAATGCCCCAGAACCACCAAAAGATGTGTGGAATCATCGGGACTACGATAGCCAGACAGCAGGCCGGGCGATACGCTGCCGTCCTGTTTGCGTAATGAAACCGACGAATTGCGCACACGCTCGCCCCGGGCCATGGTCGCCAGTGCGGCGGCGGCACGGCCATGGTCGGCGGGGGCGATCAAATCGTCAAGGCGCATGCCGGACAGCACGCGCGCCGGCCAGCCCAGCAAGGCGCGGGCGGCACCGACGGCGAAGAGCACTTGTCCATCCTTGTCGATTTCCAGCAACACATCGGCGGCGGCGAAGGCGAAAGCCACATAGATGTCCAGTCGCCGGGCATGGGCCGGGCGGCTCATGCCCGACCTCGGTGACTGGGCGGTGTGATCCTGGTTGTCGTGTGCATTATCTGCTCCCTCCCCACACATCCTGCGGTTGCCGCTTTTTGTGTTATCCGCACAGGCTGATAGGGCTGGGATAGATGTAATGCAAGGGAATAATCGCAAGTATTTATCGTCAAATTGATGACAATTTTATCTAAATTTTAGACGAATGGCCGATGTTTGAACAGTAAGTTCAAATATTAAATGGATATTAAACGCCCCTTATCCGATATGTGATCGGAGGGCTTTGTGCGCAATATTTCATCCATCGGCCTATACCGATGGTCATGCTTATGTCTGGTGTATGATTTGAGGGTCAGGCCATCAAATCCAGCACCCGCCCTGACGCCAGGCGGGGGAAGCCGGGATTTTGCACATTGTCCATGGCTTGGGTGGCCGCGGATTGGGGTTGCTGGGCATTGGCGCGGCCATAGGCGCCGATGCCGTTCAATCGGACCGAGGCGGCGCTGTCGGCGGTGCCATCGGCCTGGGTGAAGATCTTGGCGAGGAAATTGGTGAAGGCGCCCAGCAGGCCGTGCCCACCCCGGGCGCTTTTCTGCCGGACCGCCTGGGCGCCAAGGCCGCCGGTTTCATCGGCATCGATGGCAAACTGGCCGCCCCGATCCTCGACCGCCTCGGAATCCTGATTGGCGACCTTGTTGTCGCCGACCTGAAAGCGTTCCCTGGTCGGATCGGCGGGGCGCAAGGCGGCACTTGCCGTCGGCCTTATCTGCAAGGCGGCATTGCGCGGATCAAGCGGAGATGTGGTCAAATCGCCCAAAGGCGACCTCCTGCCACCGGATCGAAAACCATCGGCCAGCATAAGCCCGCAGGCTCACGCTGGGCAATGGGATCAAATTCAGGCGGAAGGGTTTACTTCTTCTTGGTCAGCGAGATGATCTGCTGCTGCAAGGCGACCATTTGCGCCTGCAATTCCTCAAGCCCCGGCGCGGCGGGCATCCTGGGCAAGCCGTCCTCGCCCAACTGGAAGAAGTTGGGGGTGAACATCTTCATGGCCGATTCGAAAAAGGCCATGTTCTGCTTGCCCATTTCCTCGATCTGGTTGAACGGGAACAGGCCGTCCAGGGCCTTTTCCATCACCGCGCGCATCTGCTGTTCGTTGGTGGCGAAGGACTGCATGGAATGTTCCAGGTAGCGCGGCACCAGCCCGCCCAGGGAATCGCCGTAAAAGCCGATCAACTGACGCAGGAAGCCGATGGGCAGCAGGTTCTGGCCGCCCTTGGATTCTTCCTCGACGATGATCTGGGTCAGCACCGAGCGGGTGATGTCCTCGCCCGACTTGGCATCGTAGACGACAAAGTCGGTCCCTTCCTTGACCATCTGCGCCAAGTGGTCCAGCGTGACATAGCTGGACGTCGCCGTGTTGTACAGGCGCCGGTTGGCGTATTTCTTGATGGTGATAGGCGCTTGGGCCGTGCTTTTGGTCTCGGACATCGTCGCTTCGCTTCCGCTGTTGGATTTTCATTCTATGCTATCAG
Organism: Magnetospirillum gryphiswaldense MSR-1 v2; assembly: GCF_000513295.1. Taxonomy (NCBI): domain Bacteria; kingdom Pseudomonadati; phylum Pseudomonadota; class Alphaproteobacteria; order Rhodospirillales; family Rhodospirillaceae; genus Magnetospirillum; species Magnetospirillum gryphiswaldense. The sequence goes on along the minus strand of NC_023065.1, from coordinate 1,939,944 downwards.
AGTTTTCGCAATCGCGCCGAATGGCAAGAGATTTTTCATGGCGTTGCAACACGATGGGGTGTCGAGGCCCTGGTCAAAAACCCCCGCCGGGAGTATGGTGTGATCATGTCTGAAGCGCCGCCGGATTTCAGTTCGCTCGCGCGCCGTTACCTTGATCTGTGGCAGGAACAGGTGGCGGCCATGGCCAATGAACCGGCGCTGGCCGAGGCGCTCGCCCGTGGCATCGCCGCCATGACCGAAGGGGCGAACGCTTTTGTCCATGCGGCGAGTGCCGGTGCTGCCCCCGCCAGCGAGGTCCAGGTCCCGGATGCCCCATCGGCAAGCGCGCGAACCCCAAACGTCCCCCCCGGATCATCCGCGCCAGGGGCCGCGCCCGCTGCCGCTGCATCTGCTGGCCCATGCCACGACCCTGATGGGCTCACGCGCCGCCTTGCCGCTTTGGAAGAACGGGTCGCTGCCCTGGAATCCCAAGCTGGCGGCGAAGGCGGCGGAGTTGAAGGCAAGCCTCGACGCCGCCGGACCCGACGGGTGGAAATGTTTTGAAGACGCCATCGCCGCCGAAAGCCTGAGGCGCCATGAAGCGGTGCTGGATGGCGTCGCCCTTTACCGCCATCACCGCCATCACCGTGACCTGCCGGACATGCCGGTGTTGTGGCGCCAGGGCAGCACCCGGTTGCTGGATTACCGCCTGCCCGACAGCGCCGGTCCGCCGGTGCTGGTGGTGCCGTCGTTGATCAATCGCTGTTACATCCTTGACCTCAGCCGTCGCCGCTCGCTGGTCCGCGCCCTGGCGGCGCGCGGTCTGGCGCCGTTTCTGGTGGATTGGGACGCGCCGGGGGAAGCGGAACGGGATTTCACCCTGACCGATTACATCGCCGGTCGGCTTGATCGGATGCTCGACCATGTCATCGCCGTCACCGGGCAAAAACCGGCCTTGGCCGGCTATTGCATGGGCGGCGATCTGGCTTTGGCCCTGGCTTTGCGGCGCAGCGCCGACATCAAGGGCCTGGCCCTGCTGGCGACGCCGTGGAACTTTCATGCCGGGCGCGAGGCGCACGGCAAGCTGCTGCGTGCCCTGGGGCCGGGACTGGATGCCCTGATCAAGGTCACCGGGACTTTGCCGCTGGATATCCTGCAAGCCCTGTTCGCCTCGCTCGATCCGGGGCTGACGGCGCGCAAATTCGCCGCTTTCGCCCGGCTCAAGCGCCGCTCGGCCCGGGCGCGCGATTTCGTCGCCCTGGAGGATTGGGCCAATGACGGCGTCGATCTGGCCGGGCCGGTGGCACGGGAATGTCTGTCGGGCTGGTATGGCGACAACGATACCATGATGGGGCGCTGGCGGGTGGACGGCCATGTGGTCGATCCGGCCCGGCTGAATCTGCCGCTGCTGGCGCTGATCCCTGAACGTGACCGTATTGTTCCGCCCGAATCCGCTCTACCATTGGCTAGGGCGGTGCAAGGCGCGAAAACCATGATGGTCAAGGGCGGCCATGTGGGTATGCTGCTGTCGGCCCGCGCCGGCAGCGAGGTCTACACGCCGTTGGCCAATTGGCTGAAACGTTCCCTGTTGCAATGAATCGGTTGCGCGATGGTGCGCCGCCGTACTATGAAACTTACAGATTATTTTAAAAACAGTCCTGACAACGACCAATTATGTCCATCTGAAGGAGCAGCCTGTCATGACCGATATCGTTATCGTTTCCGCCGCCCGTACCCCCGTGGGCTCGTTCAGCGGTTCCCTTTCCGGCTATCAGGCTGCGCAGCTGGGCGAGATCGTCATCCGCGAAGTCCTGTCCCGCGCCAATGTCGCCGCCGACGACGTGTCGGAAGTGCTGATGGGACACATCCTGTCCGCCGGCAACGGCATGAACACCGCCCGTCAGGCGGCGTTGAAGGCCGGCCTGCCCATCGGTTCCACCGCCATGACCATCAATCAGGTCTGCGGTTCCGGCCTGCGCGCCGTCGCCTTGGGCATGCAGGCCATCCTGGCCGGCGATTCCAAGGTGGTGGTGGCCGGCGGCCATGAAAGCATGAGCAACTCGCAGCACGCCGGATACTTGCGCAGCGGCATCAAGATGGGGCCGATGGGCTTCGTCGATACCATGATCAATGACGGTCTGACCGACGTGTTCAACGCCTATCACATGGGCGTCACCGCCGAGAACGTGGCCAAGGAATACGGTATCACCCGCGAAGAGCAGGACGAATTCGCCGTCGCTTCCCAGAACAAGGCCGAAGCCGCCGTCAAGTCGGGCCGTTTCAAGGACGAAATCGTCCCGGTCAAGATCGTGGTGAAGAAGGAAGAAAAGCTGTTCGACACCGACGAATACATCCGTTCGGGCGCCACCGTCGAAGCCATGGCCAAGCTGAAGCCCGCCTTCGACAAGGCCGGCACCGTCACCGCCGGCAATGCCTCGGGCATCAATGACGGCGCGGCGGCGGTGCTGCTGATGACCGCCGAAGAAGCGGCCAAGCGCGGTCTCAAGCCCTTGGCCACGATCAAGAGCTGGGCTACCGCCGGTGTCGACCCCAAGGTCATGGGCATCGGCCCGGTGCCGGCGTCCAAGCTGGCCCTGGAAAAGGCCGGCTGGACCCATGAACAGCTCGACCTGATCGAAGCCAACGAAGCCTTCGCCTCCCAGGCCATCGCCGTCAACAAGGGCATGGGCTGGGATACCAGCAAGGTCAACGTCAATGGCGGCGCCATCGCCATCGGTCACCCCATCGGCGCCTCGGGCTGCCGCGTCCTGGTGTCGTTGATCCATGAAATGATCAAGCGCGACGCCAAGAAGGGCCTGGCCACCTTGTGCATCGGTGGCGGCATGGGCATCGCCATGTGCATCGAGCGGTAAGAACCGCACTCAATCGGGGAGCCGCGAGACCCGCCCGGCGGCTCCCCCTTCGACTACCGGGTGGAAACGAAAAAGCCGGACAAAAAACAGCCGGCCAAAGCAGAAAGACAGGAGATAACCATGGGGCGTGTTGCACTTGTTACCGGTGGTACCCGCGGTATTGGCCGTTGCATCTCTGAAACCCTGAAGGCCAACGGCTATCGCGTCGCCGCCAATTATTGCGGCAACGTCGAAGCGGCGCAGAAGTTCACCGAGGAAACCGGCATCACCAGCTATCGCTGGGACGTGTCCAATTATGCCGAATGTGAAGCCGCCGTCGCCAAGATCACCCAGGATATGGGCCCGATCGAAATCCTGGTGAACAATGCCGGCATCACCCGCGACGCCACCCTTCACCGCATGACCTACCAGATGTGGGAAGATGTGATTCACACCAACCTGACCAGCTGCTTCAACCTGGCCCGGCTGATGATCGAATCCATGCGCGAGCGCGGTTTCGGCCGTATCGTCAATATCGGCTCCATCAACGGTCAGGCCGGCCAGTACGGTCAGGTCAACTATGCCGCCGCCAAGTCGGGCATCCATGGCTTCACCAAGGCCCTGGCCCAGGAAGGCGCGGCCAAGAACATCACCGTCAACGCCATCGCCCCGGGCTATGTCGATACCGACATGGTCCGTTCGGTGCCGCCGGCGGTGCTGGAAAAGATCATCGCCAAGATCCCGGTGGGCCGTCTGGGCCGCGCCGACGATATCGCTCGCGGTGTGATGTTCCTGATCGCCGACAATGCCGATTTCGTTACCGGTTCGACCATTTCCATCAATGGCGGCCAGCACATGTACTAAGCCGATTTCGGCTTAGACCTGAACCCCCGCCCGGGCGACCGGGCGGGGGTTTTGTTTTGGTTATTGCTTCCAGCGCAAGGCCGCTTCGGCCACCCGGCGGCCCAGATGGGCGGCGGTGTCGCGGTCGGATTGCGGCGGTGTCGCCTCGGCCCCTTCATCGGCATTGGCCTGGGCCATGGCGCCCAGGAAGCTGCCCAGGCGGTTCAGATCATTGACGCTGCCCTTGGAATTGTTGTTGCCCGGCAGCAGGCCCAGGCTGACCCAGACCATGCCGTGCTGGGCGGCGAAAACCGACAATTGCTGCAAGGTCGCCAGCTTGTCGCCGCTTTGGCTGGCCGAAACGGTGAAGCCGGCGGCCAGCTTGTCTTGCCAGCCGCGCCCGTACCAGATCTTGGCGGTGGCATCCATGAAGGTTTTGAACGGCCCCGACACCGCCCCCATATAGGTGGGCGAGCCGAAGATGATGGCTTGGGCAGCGTCGATTTGCGGTTGATGCGCCTCGAATTCCTCGATGGGGATAAGGTGGACCTGGGTGTCGGCGACCTGGGCGGCGCCCTCGGCCACCGCCTTGGCGACCGCGGCGGTATGGCCATAACCGGAATGATAGAGGATGGCGATGCTGCTCATGACGTACTCCATGTAAGTGTGATGATTACGGTTACATTAAAAGGCAAAAATTAAGAACAGGCTTTGATGCCGGTGATCACTTCCGCCAGCAAGGTGGTGGACAAAACCGCTTCCCGTGCCGCCTCGGCCCGGTCGATGACCCGGCGCAACACCGGCTGAATGCCGCGCCCGACTGGGCATTTCTGATTGGGCGGCTGATTGTGCAGGGCCGGTTCGGTGTCTTCATCCACTGCCTGCTGGATATCCAGCAAGGTGATGGCCTCGGGCAATCGCGCCAGCACCGAGCCGCCATTGCTGCCCCTGATCGATGTCACCAACCCGGCCTTGGCCAGGGACGACAGCAGCCGACGGATGACCACCGGGTTGGTGTTGACGCTGCCGGCAATCCAATCCGAGGTCAAAGGCTGCCCGTCACTCATGCCCAGAAGGGTGCAGGTGTGAACGGCAACGGCGAAACGGCAATTCTTGCTCATGCCGTTATTCGTAACTGTAATTGTTTCTTATGTCAAGGGCGTTTGCGCCAGACCACGCTCAGATTGTTGGCGGGCATGGCGATGGTTTCCTGGTGGTCCAGTCCGGCTTCACGGGCCAGGGCGTCGACCGCTTCCAGGTCGCGCACACCCCATTGGGGATTGCGGGCACGCAGATCGGCGTCGAATGCGGCATTGGAAGGGGCGGTGTGAGTCCCGTTCACTTTGAACGGGCCATAGAGTGCCAGAATACCGTGGGGCGGCAGCACGTGGCCCGCCCCAGCCATCAGGCCTTGGCTGGTGGCCCAGGGCGAGATATGGACCATGTTGGCGCAGAACACCGCATCGGCGGACAAAAACGGCCAGGGGGCGGCCACGTCCAGATGCAGGGGCGGACGGATGCGGGTGCTCAAGCCTTGATCCTGGCGCCACGCCTCGATAGAGGACAGGCAATCGGCGTCGCCGTCGCTGGGCTGCCAGATTAACCCCGGCAGGTGCGAAGTGAACCAGCAGGCATGCTCACCACTACCCGAGGCGATTTCCAATACCACCCCTTCGGGTGGTAGCCATCGGCGTAGCACTTCCAGGATGGGGCCACGGTTTCGGCTGGTTGCAGGGTAATGGCGCTTCATGGGAAAATTATCCACTTCCGTATAAGGCTATTCCAAAGGGTAGGTGATTGTGAGTATAGTGCCGCCAGCCGCCGTCCCGAGACGGCGGCGGGAGATCGAACGAAGAGCGCATCTCCTCCTCTAGACTTCCGGGCGGGCCTTCAGGCTCGCCCATTTTTTTGCGCAAAAAAAGACCCCATCCGCTGGGATGGGGTCTGCATGGTCGGGTCTGGGTACCGCCTTACAGGCTGGAATTCACCCATTCCACCAGCTTGCTTTTCGGCAGGGCGCCGATCTTGGTGGCGGCGACCTGACCGCCCTTGAAGATCATCAGGGTGGGGATGCCGCGCACGCCGTACTTGCCCGGGGTGCCGGGGTTTTCGTCGATGTTGATCTTGGCGACGGTCAGCTTGCCTTCCAGATCCTTGGCCAGGTCTTCCAGGGCCGGGGCGATCTGGCGGCAGGGGCCGCACCATTCGGCCCAGAAATCCACCAGGACCGGGCCATCGGCCTTCAGAACCTCGGCCTCGAAAGTCTGGTCAGTCACATTCTTCATAACCGTCTTCCTTGCGTTCTGTTTGTCGTATCGGGGCTGTGATGCCGCCAGGGGTGTTGCGATCACTGTAGAAACGTGCAAGCGGGGCGTCAAGCGGCGCACCCGCTTCGGGTCTTCTGTCCTTACCCCAGATGGGGTGAGGATCGTCATTCGTCCAGGTGATTCCGCCTAAGGGATCAGACGAATTTTTTAGCGCACAGCTCTGAGATCACGTTCACGGCATAAAGATTTCTTTACGGCAATCCGCATGGAACGCTGATGCCCGATAGGGCTACCGATTGAGGTAGTGAAACCTTGATCGGAGCAACGGTCATGTTCGACCTTGTCTTTCTCGCAGCCATGCTTGGGCTGTTCGCGCTGGGCGGCTTGTTCGTCCGCGCCATCGAACGGTTGTAGGGCGTCGCCATGACCGACGACCTCATCCTGGGCGCGCTGGTCGCGCTGATTCTGCTGGGCTATCTGGGCTTTGCCCTGATCCGCCCCGAACGCTTTTGACGGAGGCCGGCTATGGACTCCAACGGCATTCTGCAAATCCTGATCTATATCCTGCTGATCGTGGCGGTGACGCCGCTGCTGGGCGGCTTCATGGCCCGTCTGTTCGGCGGTGAGCGTGTCTTGCTGTCGCCGGTCCTGGGACCGATCGAACGCAGCCTTTATAAAATCTGCGGCGTCAATGCCGCGCGCGAGCAGCATTGGGCCGCCTATGCCCTGTCGCTGCTGATGTTCAACCTGGCCGGTGTCTTGGTCCTGTACGGCTTGCAGCGCTTGCAGGCGCATCTGCCGTTCAACCCGGCGGCCATGGCGGCGATTGCTCCCGATCTGGCCTTCAACACCGCCATCAGCTTCGTCACCAACACCAATTGGCAGGCCTATGGCGGCGAAACCGCCATGAGTTATCTGGTGCAGATGGCCGGCTTCACCGTGCAGAACTTCGTTTCCGCCGCCACCGGCATCGCCGTCGCCGTCGCATTGATCCGCGGTTTCGCCCGCAATGGGGCCAAGAGTATCGGCAATTTTTACGTGGATCTGACCCGGGCGGTCTTGTACCTGCTGCTGCCCTTGTGCGTCGTCGGCGCCCTGGTGCTGGTGTGGCAGGGCGTGCCGCAGAACCTGTCGACCTATGTGGAGGCGACCACGCTGGAAGGCGGGGCCCAGGTCATCGCCCAAGGGCCGGTGGCGTCGCAGATGATGATCAAGCATCTGGGCACCAATGGCGGCGGTTTCTTCAACGCCAATGCCGCCCATCCCTATGAAAACCCCACCGCCTTGGTCAATCTGCTGCACATGGTGGCCATTTTCGCCATCGGTGCCGGCCTGACCAACACCTTTGGCCGCATGGTCGGTGACCAGCGCCAGGGTTGGGCCATCCTGGGGGCCATGGGGGTGCTGTTCGTCATCGGCGTGGCCATGGCCTATTGGGCCGAGGCTCAGGCCAATCCGGCCCTGGTCCAGGCCGGGGCGGAAGCGGTGGGCAGTCTGGAAGGCAAGGAAGTCCGTTTCGGCACCGCGCTTTCGGCCCTGTTCGCGGTGATCACCACCGCCGCCAGCTGCGGCGCCGTCAACGCCATGCATGACAGCCTGATGCCGCTGGCCGGCATGGTGCCGCTGGTCAACATGATGCTGGGCGAGATCGTCGTCGGCGGCGTCGGCGCTGGTTTCTACGGGATGATGGTCTTCGTCATCCTGACGGTGTTCATCGCCGGTCTGATGGTCGGACGCACGCCGGAATACCTGGGCAAGAAGATCGAGGCGCGCGAGGTCAAGCTGGCCATCATCGCCATGCTGGTCTTCCCCCTGGGCGTCTTGGGGCTGGGGGCGGTGGGGTTGCTGGCCGGGTCGGGCTCGATCCCCGCCGGCGGCCCGCACGGATTGTCGGAAGTGCTCTACGCCTATACCTCGGCCACCGCCAATAACGGCTCGGCCTTCGGCGGCTTCGGCGCCAACACCTTGTTGCACAACGTGTTGTTGGCTTTGGCCATGTGGTTTGGCCGTTTCGTCGTCATCCTGGCCCTGCTGGCCGTCGCCGGGTCGGTGGCGGCGAAGCGGACCGTTCCGCCGTCCAGCGGCACCTTTCCCACTCAGGGCGGCCTGTTCGTCGGCCTGCTGGTCGGTGTCATCGTCGTGGTCGGCGGCCTGACCTTCTTCCCCGTTCTGGCCCTGGGGCCCATCGTCGAGCACCTGCTGCTTGGCGCCGGCACTCTGTTCTAGGGAAATCACATCATGAGCATCCATCGTCGCCAAGCCCAAGCCCTGTTCGACCGCGCCCTGATGGGCCAGGCGGCCAGGGAGGCGCTGGTCAAGTTGAACCCCCGCCACCTGTTCCGCAACCCGGTGATGTTCGCCACCGTCGTGGTGGCGGTGCTGTCCACCATCCTGACCCTGCGCGATTGGGGCAGCGCCCATATGGCGGTCATGGCGCAGATTTCCTTGTGGCTGTGGTTCACCGTCCTTTTCGCCAATTTCGCCGAAGCGGTGGCCGAGGGCCGCGGCAAGGCCCAGGCTTCGGCCCTGCGCGGCGCCCGCAGCGGTACCATGGCGCGCAAGCTGGCCTCGGCCAACGGTGACACGGCGCAATTGGTGCCCGCTGAAACCCTGCGCATCAATGATCTGGTCCTGTGCGAGGCCGGCGACACCATCCCCGGTGACGGCGACGTGGTGTCGGGCATCGCCACCGTGGACGAAAGCGCCATCACCGGCGAATCCGCCCCGGTGATCCGCGAATCGGGCGGTGACCGTTCGGCGGTGACCGGCGGCACCCGCGTGGTGTCGGATCGCATCGTCGTCCGCATCAGCGCCGATCCCGGCCAGTCCTTCCTTGACCGCATGATCGCCCTGGTGGAAGGGGCCAAGCGGCAGAAGACCCCCAATGAAATCGCTCTGTCCATCCTGCTGGTGGGGCTCAGCCTGATCTTCCTGATCGTCGTCGCCACCTTGCCGGCCTTCGCTTCGTGGTCGGCCAGCGCCATCCCGGTGGTGTTCCTGCTGGCCTTGTTCGTGACGTTGATCCCCACCACCATCGGCGGCCTGCTGTCGGCCATCGGCATCGCCGGCATGGACCGGCTGGTCAAATTCAACGTCATCGCCAAGTCGGGCCGTTCGGTCGAGGCGGCGGGGGATATCGACGTCCTGCTGCTGGACAAGACCGGCACCATCACCTTGGGGGCGCGTCAGGCGGCGGAATTCCTGCCGCTGTCCAACGTGTCGGAACGCGATCTGGCCGAGGCCGCTTTCCTGTCGTCGCTGGCCGACGACACGCCGGAAGGCAAATCCATCGTCGTGCTGGCGCGCAACCGCTTCGGCCTGACCGAGCCGGTGGGCATGGACATGGTGTTCACGGCGTTTTCCGCCCATACCCGCATGAGCGGCGCCAATCTGGGCGGCAGCGAGATCCGCAAGGGCGCCAGCGACGCGCTGACCGCCTACGCCGTCGAAAAATCGGGCCGCACTCCGCCCAAGGATCTGGCCCAGATCGTGGAAAAGGTGGCCAAGGCCGGCGGGACGCCGCTGGTGGTGGCCCGCGACGGCTGCCTGCTGGGCGTCATTCACCTGAAGGACATCATCAAGCCCGGTATCCGCGACCGTTTCGCCACCTTGCGGGCCATGGGCATCAAGACGGTGATGGTCACCGGCGACAACCCGCTGACGGCGGCGGCCATCGCGGCGGAAGCCGGCGTCGACGACTTCCTGGCCGAAGCCACTCCGGAAAAGAAGCTGGAATTGATCCGCGATTATCAGAAGGGCGGGCGTCTGGTGGCCATGTGCGGCGACGGCTCCAACGACGCCCCCGCCTTGGCCCAGGCCGATGTGGGGGTGGCCATGAACACCGGCACCCAGGCGGCGCGCGAGGCCGGCAACATGGTCGATCTGGAAAGCGACCCGACCAAGCTGATCGAGATCGTCATGATCGGCAAACAATTGCTGATGAGCCGGGGCGCCTTGACCACCTTTTCCATCGCCAACGACGTCGCCAAGTATTTCGCCATCATCCCGGCGCTGTTCCTGGCCTCGTATCCGCAATTGCAGGCCCTGAACATCATGGGGCTATCCAGCCCGCAAAGCGCCATCCTGGCCGCCATCATCTTCAACGCGCTGATCATCATCGCCTTGATCCCGCTGGCCCTGAAAGGGGTGGCCTATCGTCCGGCCAGCGCCGCCACGCTGCTCAAACGCAATCTGTTGATCTATGGCCTCGGTGGTCTGGTGGTCCCGTTCGTCGGCATCAAGCTGATCGACATGGCCGTCACCGCCCTTGGCCTCGCCTGATCGGAGAGACATCATGATCAAGGAACTTCGTCCCGCTTTGTCGTTGCTGCTGATGTTGACGGCGCTTACCGGCCTGGCCTATCCGCTGGCGGTCACCGGTCTGGCGCAACTGGTCTTTCCCTGGCAGGCCCAGGGCAGCCTGATCGAACGAGACGGCCATGTGGTCGGTTCGGCCCTGATCGGGCAAAGCTTCAGCGGTCCCGGCTATTTCCATGGCCGTCCCTCGGCCACTGCCGATCAGCCTTATAATGCCGCCAATTCCATGGGCAGCAATCTGGCCCCCAGTGCGCGGGCCTTGGCCGACGGGGTGACGGCGGCGGTACAGGCGGCCAGGGCCGGCAATCCCGGCACCAAGGGGCCGGTGCCCATGGATCTGGTCACCGCCTCGGCCAGCGGTCTTGACCCCCATATCAGCCCGGCGGCGGCCCGTTTTCAGGTCAAGCGGGTGGCGAAGGCCCGCCAAGTGACGGAAGACGAAATCGAGGCGGTGCTGGCCGCCCTGACCGAGGGGCGGGAATTGGCCATCCTGGGCGAGGCCCGGGTCAATGTGCTGATGCTCAATCTGGCGCTGGACCAACGCTGGCCGATCAGATGAAGTATAAGCCATGAACGACGACCGTCACGACCGTCCGTCCCCCGATGCGCTTCTGGCCGAGGCGCAAAAGGAGAGCCGCGGCCATCTCAAGATTTTCCTGGGGGCGGCGCCCGGTGTCGGCAAGACCTACGCCATGCTGGAAACCGCCCATGAGCGCCGGCGCGAGGGGATTGACGTCGTCGCCGGCATCATCGAGACCCATGACCGGCGCGAAACCGAGGCGTTGCTGGCCGATCTGGACATCTTGCCGCCGCGTCTGGCCGAATATCGCGGGCGAAGTTTCCGCGAGATGGATTTGGACGGCCTGTTGCGCCGCCGCCCGCGCATCGCCCTGGTGGACGAACTGGCCCACAGCAATATCCCCGGTTCGCGCCACCTCAAGCGCTGGCAGGATGTGGAGGAATTGCTGGCCGCCGGCATCGACGTCTATTCGACCCTGAACATCCAGCATCTGGAATCCATCAACGACATCGTCGAGCAGATTTCCGGCGTCAAGGTGCGCGAAACCCTGCCCGACAGCGTTCTGGCCACCGCCGACGAGATCGAACTGATCGACCTGCCGCCCCAGGACCTGATCAAGCGGCTGGAAGAGGGCAAGGTCTATGTGCCGGAACAGGCGCGGCGGGCGGTGCACTCGTTCTTCTCGCCCGGCAACCTGACCGCCTTGCGCGAATTGGCCTTGCGCCACGCCGCCGAGCGGGTCGACCGCCAGATGGTCGATTACATGCGGGCCCATGCCATTCCCGGTCCGTGGCCGGCGCGCGAACGTATCTTGGTCTGCATCGACGAACGGGTCGATGCCGAGCGGCTGGTCCGCACCGCCAAGCGCTCGGCGGAACGCCGCGGTGCCGCCTGGGTGGCGGTGACGGTGGAAACACCGGCGGCGCACGGTTTGCCGGAAGCGGCCAAGGACCGCATCGACGCCGCCTTGCGGCTGGCGGCGCAGATGGGCGGCGATACCGTGACCTTGCATGGCGACGACGTGGGCGAGTGCGTCTTGTCCTATGCGCGCGAGCACAATTGCACCCAGATCGTGGTGGGGCGCGCCCGCAAGGCCGGTTGGCTGCGGCGGTGGTCGCGATCGGTGACCGACGATCTGATCAGCCGCGCCGGAGACTTTACCGTGGTGCTGGTCGGCGGCGAGGACGAGACCAGACCAAAACCCGCCCGTCCCGCCGTCAACAAGACGGATGACACTTGGCTGCACCTGGGCTTGGGCTATGCCGTCGCTTTATTGGCGACGGCTGCGGCCACCGGATTGGGCTTTGTCATCCATCCTTGGCTGCCCATCGCCAATATCTCGGTGGGCTATTTGCTGGCGGTGATGATCGTCGCCATGAAATCCGGCCTGCGTCCCGGTATCCTGGCTTCGGCGGCCAGTTTCCTCGCCTTCAATTTCTTCTTCACCGAACCGCGTTTCACCTTCGCCATCACCGACACTCAGAACATCGTTACCGTGGTGTTCTTCCTGATCGCCGCCTTCATCATCAGCAACATGGCGGCGCGGCTGCGCGACCAGATCCGGGCCACGCGGGAAAGCGCGCGACGCACCGGCAATCTCTATGATTTCGGCCGCAAGATATCGGCGGCGGCCACCCAGGACGACGTGCTGTGGGCGGTGGTTCATCACGTATCGGCGACCATTCACGGCAAGTCCCTGGTGCTGCTGCCGGGCGAGGCGGGATTGTCCATCGCCGCCGGCTATCCGCCCGAGGACCAGATCGACGACAAATCCGCCGGTGCCGCCGACTGGGCCTGGAGCCATGGCAAGATCGCCGGGCGCGGCTCGGCCACCTTGCCCGCCGCCCAATGGCTGTTCCTGCCGTTGAAGACCGGGCGCGGCCCGGTCGGGGTGCTGGGCGTGCAGATGACCGAAGACGCCGATCTGCCGTCGCCGGGGCAGATGCGTCTGCTGGAAACCCTGGCCGATCAGGCGGCGGTGGCCATCGAGCGCACCACCATGGTGGCCGACATCGAAACCGCCCGTGTCGCCACCGAGCGCGAGCGTCTGCGCGCCGCCTTGCTGTCGTCGCTGTCGCACGATCTGCGCACGCCCTTGGTGTCGATCATGGGGGCGGCCAGTTCGCTGATCGCCTATGACGACAAACTGGATGCCGACGGGCGCCGCGATCTGGCCCAGACCATCCAGGACGAGGCCGAGCGGCTGAACCGCTTCGTCCAGAATCTGCTGGACATGACCCGGCTGGGATCGGGGGCGCTGAAGCCCAGGGTGGATTGGGTGGATTTGCGCGATGTGGTGACGGCGGCGGTCAAGCGCACCGAGCGGCTGGCCCGGCGCCACGCCATCAAGGTCGACATCGCCCCGGATACGCCGCTGCTGTGCCTGGATGCGGTGCTGATGGAGCAGGTGATCTTCAATCTGCTGGACAATGCCTGCAAATACGCCCCGCCCGGATCGCCGGTCAAGGTGTGGGCCAAGCGTACCGCCGACCATATCGCCATCGAGGTGGCCGATCAGGGACCGGGCATCCCGCCCGAGGACCGCGAAAAGGTGTTCGACATGTTCTATCGGGTCAGGGCCGCCGACACGCAAGAGGCCGGTACCGGGCTTGGCTTGGCCATCTGTCGCGGCATCGTCGAGGCCCATGGCGGCACCATCAAGGCCGAGCCGGGTTTGCATGGGGCGGGAACCTGCATCATCATCCATCTGCCGCCGCCGCCCGATCTTGACCTTGATGGCAAAGGAAATCCGTGATGCCCCGTATCCTGGTCATCGACGATGAGCCGCAGATCCGCAAGTTCATGCGCATCTCGCTCACCGCCAACGGCTACGAGGTGTCGGAGGCGGACTGCGCCCAAACCGGCATCGAGGCGGCGCGCGGTCAAAACCCCGATCTGCTGATCCTGGACCTGGGCTTGCCCGACCAGGACGGGCAAGAGGTGATCAGCGCCGTCCGCGATTTTTCCGCCATGCCCATCATCGTGCTGTCGGTGCGGGCGGGGGAATTGGACAAGGTCGAGGCCCTGGACCGCGGCGCCAACGATTATGTGGTCAAACCCTTCGGCGTCGCCGAGTTGATGGCTCGGGTCCGGGCGGTACTGCGCCAGCATGGCGCCAAGGACGATGCCGGCGAGGTGGTCGAGGTCGGCGCCATTCGCATCGATCTGGCCCGGCGACTGGTGAGCCGCGACGGCGCCCCAGTGCATCTGTCGAAGAAGGAATGGGACTTGCTGGAGCATCTGGCGCGCAGCCCCGACCATGTGCTGACCCATCGGGAAATCCTGAAACAGGTGTGGGGGCCGGCTCATACCGACGACACCGCCTATTTGCGGGTTTACGTCAACCAATTGCGCCAGAAGCTGGAAACCGATCCGACCCAGCCCGCCCTGATCATCACCGAAGCGGGGGTCGGTTACCGGCTTAAAGCCTGACCCCTTACTAATGGTTCCTTATCAATACCTCGGTGCAGTAGGATCACCGCACAATTGACGAGGATGATGATGGACAACGAGATGAAGTGCCCCAAATGCGGTTCCGAACACGTTTATCAGGATGCCAGCCTTTGGGTTTGCCCCGAATGCGCCCATGAATGGGCCGAGGGCGAGGCCGCCGAAAGCGATGCGGGCGGCGTGGTCAAGGACGCCAACGGCAATGTGTTGAGCGACGGTGACACCGTCAGCGTGATCAAGGATCTCAAGGTCAAGGGATCGTCGCTGGTGGTCAAGGGCGGCACCAAGGTCAAGGGCATCCGGCTGGTGGACGCCACCGACGGCCACAATATCGCCTGCAAGATCGACGGTATCGGCGCCATGAACCTGAAGTCGGAATTCGTGAAGAAGGTCTGAGCCGTCGCCCGCGATGGTGCCCCCAGGCTTTGGGGCATCATCGCGGGCGGTCACAGACCCAAGGTGCGGTGGCGGAAATCCTGGTCGGCCAATTGGTCGGAGGTGCCGGTCCAGCTCACCCGCCCCTTTTCCAGCACCACATGACGATGGGCCAGGGCCAGCAGGGCATCGATATTCTTGTCGATGACCAGGATGGACAGCTTGAGGGCGGCAAGGCGGCGGATGGCGGCCCAGATTTGGTCACGCACCAGGGGCGCCAATCCTTCCGTCGCTTCATCCAAAATCAGCAAGGACGGATTGGTCATCAGGGCGCGCCCAACGGCCACCATCTGCTGTTCGCCGCCCGACAGGTTGGCGGCCATGCGCCCGCGCAATTTGATCAAGGGCGGAAACAGGTCATAGACCGCGTCCAAATCCCATGACACCTGGGCATCTGGGCGGGGGATGGCGGTGGCGACCAGATTTTCCCGCACCGTCAGATTGGGGAAAACCCGGCGGCCTTCCGGCACCAGACCGATGCCGGCCCGCGCGATCTTGTGGGCGGGTTGACCGGAAATCGTTTGGCCTTGAAAGCGGATGAGGCCGCGCTTTGGCGTCAGCAGACCGGTGATGGAGGCGACCGTGCTGGTCTTGCCCATGCCGTTGCGGCCCAACAGGGCGACCACTTCGCCTTCGGCCACGCTGAAGGACACGCCGAACAGCGCCTGGGCGTCGCCGTAAAAGCTTTCCACCTCGTTGAGGTCCAGCATCATGCCTCCTCGCCCAGATAGGCGCGGCGCACCTCGGCATCGGCGCGGATGTGGTCGGGGGTGCCGCTGGCGATGATTGCCCCATAGACCAGCACCGAGATGCGGTCGGCCAGTTGGAACACCGCGTCCATGTCGTGCTCGACCAGCAAGATAGTGCGTTCGCCCTTCAGGCTTTGCAGCAGGTCGACCATGGCGCGGCCATCTTCCGGCCCCATGCCGGCCATGGGTTCGTCCAGCAGCAGCATGGCCGGATCACCGGCCAGGGCCATGGCCAGTTCCAATTGCCGGCGTTCGCCGTGGGACAGGGCGGCGGCGGCATCATGGCGGCGGTCGGCCAGACCCACCCGTTCCAGCGCCGCCAAGGCGGGGCCGAGCAAGGCCGGGTCGCGCACGGCGGGGCGCCAGAAGCGGAAGGAATGTCCGGCATGGGCCTGTACCGCCAGCACCACATTGGCCAGCACGCTGAAGCTTTTGAAGATGCTGGTGATCTGGAACGACCGCGCCAGCCCCAGGCGGGCGCGGCGATGCACATGCAGCCCGGTGACGTCGTGGCCGTTGAAGTGGATGTGGCCGGCATCGGCGGCCAGTTCCCCCGACAGCAGGCCGATCAGCGTGCTTTTGCCGGCGCCGTTGGGGCCGATCAGGGCATGCAGGTGGCCGCGTTCCACCGCCAGCGCCACCTGATGGGTGGCGATAACGCCGCCATAGCGTTTGACCAGACCCGAGGTGTGCAGCAAGGGCTCGGTCATGGCGCCCCGTCCCGGCCTTTGATCCAGCCCCACAGGCCGCGTCGCGCCGACAGCGCCAGCAGCACCAGCAGCGGCCCCAGGATCACCTGCCAATGCTGGGTCAACTCGGCCAGGGATTCCTCCAGTACCATCAGCGCCACCGCGCCGAGGACCGGCCCGACCAGAGAGCCCATGCCGCCCAACACCACCATCACCAGCAACTCGCCCGAACGTTGCCAGCTCATGATCGCCGGGCTGGCGAATTCGCTGGCATTGGCCAACAGCGCCCCGGCCAGCCCGCAGATCATCCCCGACAGGACAAAGGCGGCCAGCTTGTAGCGATAGGTGGGAAAGCCCAGGGCGCGCATGCGCCGCTCGTTGTCGCGCACGCCTTTCAACACCATGCCGAAGCGGCTGGACGACAGCCGCAGCAGCAAGGCCAGCACCGTCACCAGCAATCCCAGGCACAGATAATAGAAGGTGGTGGGATCGCTCAGTTTCAGCCCGGCCAGTTCGCTGCGGCTGTAAAGGGTGATGCCGTCATCGCCGCCATAGGTCTTGAGCCCGCCGGCCAGGAAGAACAGCATCTGGGCGAAGGCCAGGGTGATCATGATGAAATGCACGCCGGTGGTGCGCAAGGAAATGGCGCCGATGCCCAGGGCGGCCAGACCCGAGACCAGCATGGCCAGGGGCCAGACGATCAGGGCATTTTCACTGCCGGACAAGCCGAAGGGCAGGGGTGAGCCGTCGAAGACGTGCCACGAACCGATGCCGACCACATAGGCGCCCAAGCCCAGGAAGGCGGCGTGGCCGAAACTGACCATGCCGCCCAGGCCCATGACCAGATCCAGGCTGAGCGCGGCCAGGGCCATGATCAGCACGCGGGCGGCGAAACCCACATAAAAGCCTTGGCCCAACGCCGACAGCACCGGCGGCACGGCCAGGGCCAGGATCAGCAGCAGCACAAGGGCGAGCCGTCGGCGGAAATCAGGTGCGTGCGCCATAAAGCCCCTTCGGCCGCCAGGCCAGCACCAGGATCATCAGCACATAGACGCTGGTGGACGACAACGAGGCGGCGACGCTGTCGGCCTGCGATGCCGGCAAAGTCGAGCGCAAGGCCACCGGCAGCATGGTCCGCGCCAGGGTGTCGACCAAGCCGACCAGGACGGCGCCGACCAGGGCGCCCTTGATCGAGCCGATACCGCCGATGACCACGACGACGAAAGTCAGGATCAGGATGCTTTCGCCCATGCCCACCTGCACCGACAGCACGGTGCCGGCCATGCCGCCGGCCAGGGCGGCCAGACCGGTGCCCAGGCCGAAGACGATGGTGAACAAGCCGTCGATATTGACGCCCAGGGCGCCGGCCATGGCGCGGTCGCTGGCCCCGGCGCGCAGGCGCATGCCCAGGCGGGTGCGGCGGATCATCAGCCCAAGCAGGGCTGCCACCGCCAGCCCGGTGCCGAGGATGGCCAGACGGAATTGCGGATAGAACAGGCCGGGCAACAGCTCGACAGTGCCCGCCAGCGATGCCGGCGGTGACAGGAAGATGGGCTGTGCCCCCCAGATCATCCGCACCGCTTCGTTGAAGAACATGATCAGGCCGAAAGTGGCCAGAACCTGATCCAGGTGGTCGCGTTCATACAGGCGGCGGATGGCGATCCATTCCACCACCATGCCGATCAGCGCCACCAGCGGGATGGCCAGGGCCAGACCCAACAGATAACTGTCGAACCTAGCCCCCAGCGTGGCGGTAAGATAGGCGCCGAGCATATAGAACGAGCCGTGGGACAGATGAATCACGTCCATGATGCCGAAGACCAGGGTCAGGCCGGCGGCCATCAGGAACAGCGTGATCCCCAGTTGCAGCCCGTTCAGCCCCTGTTCGATGAACAGTTGGGCAATCACATGGAGCACTCACCCACGTAAGCGTCGCCGCGGTCTTGGAAGATGGGGGCGATCTTCTTGTTGAGGTAACGGCCCTTGCTGTCCTTGACCACCTCACGCAGGAAGAAATCCTGGATGGGGAAGTGGTTCTTGTTGAACTTGAAATTGCCGCGCACCGACTTGAAATCGGCGGCCATCAGGGCCTTGCCCAGGGCGGCCTTGTCGTCCAGCTTGCCGCCGGTCTTGCGGATGGCCGAATCGATCAGCATGGCGGCGTCATAGGCCTGACTGGCATAGACGCTGGGCAGGCGACCGAAGGCGGCCTCGAAATCGGCGACGAACTTCTTGTTCTGCGGATTGTCGAGATCGGGGCTCCACTGGGCGGTGTTCAAGGTGCCGACCGCCGCATCGCCCATGGCGGCAAGCGTGTCTTCCGAGAAGGTGAAGCCGGGGCCGAACAGCGGAATCTTGCCCTTCAAGCCGGCCTGTTCCCATTGCTTGACGAAGTTGACGCCCATGCCGCCGGGATAGAACACATAGACCGCGTCGGGGTTGGCGGCGCGCAGGCTGGCCAGCTCAGCGGCGTAATCCAGTTGGTTGACGGTGGTGTAGACCTCGCCCGCCACGTTGCCGGCGTAATAGCGCTTGAAGCCGTTCAGCCCGTCCTTGCCGGCGGGGTAATTCGGCGCCATCAGATAGACGTTCTTGAAGCCCTTGGCCTGGACGTAATGGCCCATGGCTTCGTGCTGGTTGTCGTTCTGATAGGCGGCAGAGAAGAAATAGGGGGTGCATTGCTTGCCGGCCAATTGCGACGGGCTGGCATTGGCCGAGATGTAATAGGTCTGCGCCCGGTCGAAGCTGGGCATGGTCGCCAGCATCAGGTTGGAGAAGATGATGCCGGTGGCGAAATCGACCTTGTCCTTCTCGATCAGCCGGGTGGCGGCGTCCTTGGCGACGTCGGGCTTTTGCTGGTCGTCCACCTCGATGATCGTGGCCTTGAGCCCACCCAAGCTGCCGCCCAGGTTCTTCACCGCCAGGTTGAAGGCGTCGCGCACGTCGATACCCAAGGATGAACCCGGCCCCGACAAGGTGGTCAGCATGCCGATCTTGACCTCGCCGGGTGCGGCCCAGGCGTGGGTCGAGGCAGCAAGAAAACCAGCCAAAATCAACGTGGAAGAAACGATGCGCATGTTGCCATCCCCCTGGGCCCGCTTAGGAAAGGGCCATGAAATCAGTTCAAGCGCCATGCGTCAAAATGAAATCGACCCGTCCGGGTCGGGTGCGGTCCGGTCTTAATCGCTTTTCTGCCCTTATCCATATTTTCCCTGGGTGCAAATGGTGCTATTGCTCCGGTCCTCATGGCATGCATACGGGAATGATGACGCGGCTTCGGTTCCCCCCCTTGCTTTCCCGGCACCTGCGCCCGCCCGTCTTCGGGCGGCGGCGGCGGATGCGCCTGGGGGCCTGGGGCGGGCTGGTGTTGCTGGCCTTGGAGATTTTCCTGGGCACCGCCATTCCGCTGGCCCGTGCCGCCCAAAGCGACCGCATGATCCCCATTGCCGATCTGATGGTCTGTACCATCGACGGTATGATGGCGGCCACGCCCGATGGTCAGGGTATGCCCGAAGCCAGCGTTTTCTGTTCCGCCTGTCTGCCCTTGGTGCAGATGCTGGCACCGCCGGAAGCGCCGTCCTTCCGTGTTCCCGCCCGTATCCATGCCTATGTCTTCGTCCCGCCGCAGCATCCCTGGCCGGTGCAGGACGCCGCCCAGGGCTTTTCCGCCCGCGCTCCCCCTTCGTCCGTCTGAACCGAACTTTTCCCTGATTTCATGCCCTGGCCCTGATCGGCCTGGGGCTGACCCCGTTTGTTCGGAGTTTCGACGTGACTGAACGCACTCAATATTGGGGGCGGCGCCGTGCCTTGCGCGCGTCCTCGGCCCTGCTGACCCTTGCCCTCATCCTGCCCGCCGGCGCCCGCGCCGCCGACGATGCGACCACCTTGCCGGAAGTGGTGGTGACCGCGCCGGCCATGGAACAGCCCATGGTGATCGAGACCGACACCGACAATCCGCGCACGCCCATTCCGCCCGCCGACGGTGCCGGTTATCTCAAGAATATTCCCGGTTTCTCGGTGGCCCGTCAGGGCGCCATCGACGGCGATCCGGTGTTGCGCGGCATCGGCGGTTCGCGTCTGAACATCTTGTTGGACGAAACCCCGGTGCTGGGCGGTTGCCCCAACCGCATGGACCCGCCCACCGCCTATATCTTCCCCGGTTCCTTCGACAAGCTGACGGTGCTGAAGGGGCCGCAAAGCGTGGTTCATGGCGGCTCGGCCATGGGCACCATCCTGGTCGAGCGCACGCCGCCGAAATTCGACAAGACCGAAATCCGCGGCACCGCCAACGCCCTTTACGGCAGCAACGACCGCAATGACGAGGTGATCGAGGCGGTGGCCGGGGCCAAGGAAGGTTACCTGCGCGCCATCGGCACCCATTCGTCGTCGGACGATTACAAGGACGGCAACGGCAACGCCCTGCACAGCCGCTATTGGCGGCACAGCGGCACCGCCATGGTCGGCTGGACCCCCGATGCGGACACCTTGTTGCAGTTCAGCTTCGATAAAAGCCAGGCCCAGGCGGCCATGCCCGGCAAGATGATGGACGGCACCCAGTTCGACCGCGAAGGCGTCAACCTGGAATTCACCAAGACCAACATCAGTCCCCTGCTGGCCAAGCTGAAATTCCTAGCCTATCACAATTACATCGACCACGTCATGGACACCTATTCCATGCGCTATACCACCACGACGATGATGACGGCGGCGTCGCAGGTCGATCACCTGATGCAGGGCGGCAAGGCCCTGGTGGAGCTGACCCCCGACACCCAGACCCTGGTCAGCCTGGGGGTGGATTACAACCGCGACGAACATACATCGCGGTCGCAAACCGCCGCCGAATACCGTCGTGGCGTCGGTCTGGACAGCAAGATGCGGGTCAAGGACATCGGCTTCGACACCTATTCCGGCTTCGGCGAGGTCAGCCGCGAGTTGTCGGCGGTGGATCGGGTCATCGGCGGCTATCGCCTGACCCATGTCGAGGCCACCCGCCACAACGTCCAGCCCAATCTGACCGACGACCGCACCTTGCATTCCGGCTTCGTCCGTTATGAACGCAACGTGGATGTGGGGCTGCCGCTGACCACCTTCGCCAGCCTGGGCCATGTGGAGCGCGCTCCCGATTACTGGGAACGCAACAAGGTGACGGCCTCCGACCGCACCTTCAAGCTGGCGACGGAAAAGACCGAGCAACTGGATATCGGCGCCCTGTTCAAGCAGGGCAACTGGCGGTCCTCGGCCTCGTTGTTCTATGCCTATACCGACGATTTCATCCTGGTGGCCAGCGCCGATGCCAAAAGCGTCGAGGCCCGGCGGTGGGGCGGCGAGGGCGATATCGCCTATAAATTCCTGCCGTCGTGGTCGGTCGAGGCCAATGCCGCCTATGTCCATGGCAACAACCTGACCGACGGCACCGCCCTGGCCCAGACCCCGCCTTTGGATACGTCCCTGGCGGTCAAGTATGACGACGGTGAATTCATGGGCGCCTTCCACATGCGTGCCGTCGCCGGCCAGCACCGCACCCAGGCCGGCTGGGGCAGCATCATCGGCCAGGATATCGGTGAAACCGGCGGTTTCGCCGTGTTCTCGCTCAATGGCGGCTGGCGGCTGAACGACGCGGTCACCTTCACCGGCGGCGTCGATAATATCTTCGACAAGACCTATGCCGAGCATATCAGCAAGACCGGGGCGTGGTCGGGGGCCGATCTGGCCGCCTATAACGACACTGTCCGCGTCAACGAACCGGGCCGCACCTTCTGGATGCGTGGATCGGTCAAGTTCTGAGCATAAGGGCGGGCCGGCTTGCCGGCCCGCCTTGTTCGGCTACACTGTCATCCCCACATGCGGTCAGTTGTTCCACCTGCACAAAGGATGCGTCATGGCCACAATCACCCTTAAGGGCAATCCCGTCACCACCAGCGGCGAGATGCCCGCCATCGGGGCCAAGGCGCCTGATTTCCGCCTGACCCGAACCGATCTGGCCGATTTCGGGCTGGCCGATTTCGCCGGCAAGAACGTGGTCGTGTCGGTGTTCCCCAGCGTCGATACCCCCACTTGCGCCACTTCGGTGCGCACATTCAACGCCGCAGCCGCCAAGCTGGCCAATACCGTGATCATCTGCGCCAGCGCCGATCTGCCGTTCGCCCATAAGCGGTTCTGCGGAGCCGAGGGACTGGACAACGTGGTCTCGGCCTCGGACTTCCGCCACAAGGATTTCGGCGGTTCTTACGGTCTGACCATCACCAGCGGTCCGCTGGCCGGCCTGCTGGCGCGCGCGGTCATCGTCATCGGCGCCGACGGCACCGTACGTCACACCCAATTGGTGGCGGAAATCGCCGACGAACCCGATTACGCCGCCGCCTTGGCTGCTATCGGCTGATGCTGCCGTCCATCCGCGATTTCGCCGCCGATGGCTTCGACCCCAGCCGCTATGCCCGGCTGGGGGACGATTGGTGGGTTGCCGCCGCCGATGTGGAAGGCAGCACCCTCCTGGCCCAGGCCGGACGGGACCGTGACGTCAACTTTGTCGCCGGGGCGGCGGTGGCGGTGCTGTCCGCCGTCGCCGGCAGCCCCGGCCAGCCCGCCGCCTGCCAGTTTGGCGGTGACGGCGCGGTGGCGGTGATCCCGCCCGAGTGCGTGGCGGCGACGCGTGAGGCTATGGCCGCCTTGGGCTGGTGGTCGACCCATGAACTGGATATTCCGCTGCGCGTCGGCATGGTGCCGGTGGCGGCCTTGCACCGTCAGGGGCATGTGGTGCTGGCGGCGCTGCACGATTTCGGCAACACCAATGTGTTCGGCCAGTTCCTGGGCGCCGGCGTGCCCATGGCCGAACACTGGATGAAAGCCGATGCCCAATGGCGGATCACCCCCAAGGAAGGCGAATTGCCAGGCCTGGAGGGCCTGTCGTGTCGGTGGGAGCCGATCCCGCCTCGGCGTGGCCACATCCTGTGCATCATCATCGATCCCATCGACCCTTTGGGCGACGCGGTGCGACAGGTGTTGCGCCGGCTGGAGCAGGTGGTGACGACCGAACGCGCCGCCCCCTTGGGCGATGGCGGTGCTTTGCGCCCGGTGGTGGTGCCGCGCGCCCGCCTGTTGGGGATCGAGGCCAAGGTGGTGGCACGCGGTCGGCGCCTGTTGCGGATGGGGCGGGCGGTTTTGGGCAGTGCCATCCTGGGACTGGTGCACCGCCTGGGCGGCAAGGCCTTGGGCATCGATGCCGGGTTTTACCGGCGCAAGGTGGCGGAACGCTCCGATTACCGCAAACTAGCCGGCGGGCCGCGTCTGGTGCTGGACGTCACCGCCGACGAAGATGCCCGCATCGAATCCCTGCTGAACGAGGCGGAAGCCGGCGGTCTCATCCATTTTGGCCTGGCCCGCAGCAAGGCCACCACCATGACCTGCATGGTCGGCGACTTTTCCGCCGACCGCCACGTCCATTTCGTCGATGGCGATGGTCTGGGCTATTGGCGCGCCTCGGTGGTGCTCAAGGAAAAGCTTAAAGCGGCGCAATAATACTTGTTATTACAATATCTGTAGCCGCAACAATCCGTCATGATTCGGGCAAAGTTCCGCAATGCTGGTTTGCTACCCACGCGCGCTGAAAGCGGCGGGCTGTTTCGCCGTCACGCATGCAAACCGGAGGAGCCATGTCCGATCCCATCTATGAACAGGTGCGCGGCAACCCAAAATTCGCCCAACTGGTCAAGCGGCGCGGGCGTCTGGCCCTGCTGCTGTCGGCCATCGTCTTGGTGTCCTATTACGCCTTCATGATGGTGGTGGCCTTCGCCCCGCAGATTCTGGCGGTTCCCTTGACTGAAGGCGGATCGCTGACCGTCGGTGCCCCCATCGGTGCCGCCATCATCATCATTTCGTGGCTGCTGACCGGGGTTTACTCCCACTTCGCCAACGGCCCGTTCGAGCAGTTGAACAACGGCATCGTGCGGGAGACGCTGAAATGATCCGCCATCACGCCAAGATCATCCTGCCCGCTTTGGCCGTCCTGCTGGCCGCCGCTCCGGCCCTGGCCGCCGCCGGCGACCTGGGGGCAGTGGAAAAGCAGCCCATCAACCTGTCGGCCATCGGCATGTTCCTGGCCTTCGTCCTGCTAACCCTGGGGATCACCTATTGGGCGGCCACCCGGACCCGCTCGGCCAGCGATTTCTATACCGCCGGCGGCGGCATCACCGGTTTCCAGAACGGTCTGGCCATCGCCGGTGATTACATGTCGGCGGCGACGCTGCTGGGCCTGTCGTCGCTGGTCTTCGCCAAGGGCTTCGACGGCTTCATCTACACCATCAGCTTCTTCGTCGGCTGGCCGATCATCTTGTTCCTGATGGCCGAGCGGCTGCGCAATCTGGGCCGCTTCACCTTCGCCGATATCGCCAGCTACCGGCTGGACCAGTCCAAGATCCGTACCTTCGCCGCCATGGGCTCGCTGGCGGTGGTGTGCTTCTATCTGATCGTGCAGATGGTCGGCGCCGGCCAGTTGATCAAGCTTCTGTTCGGCCTGGATTACGCCGTCGCCGTCATCCTGGTCGGTGTTTTGATGGTGGTTTATGTCACCTTCGGCGGCATGATCGCCACCACCTGGGTGCAGATCATCAAGGCCTGCCTGATGCTGGGCGGCGGCGCGCTGCTGACCTTGCTGGCACTGCACCATTTCGGCTTCAGCCTGGAGGCCATGGCCACCAGCGCGGTGGCGTCGCACAAGGAAGGCATCAAGATCATGGGGCCGGGCTCCATGCTGGCCGATCCGGTGTCCGCCGTCTCCATGTCGCTGGGTCTGGTGTTCGGCACGGCGGCGCTGCCGCACATCATGATGCGCTTCTTCACCGTCCCCAATGCCCGCGAGGCGCGGAAAAGCGTGTTCGTCGCCTCGGGCATCATCGGCTTCTTCTTCCTGCTGGTGTGCATCCTGGGCATGGCCGCCATCACCATTGTCGGCACCGATCCGCAATTCTTCGAAGGCGGCAAGGTCGGCGGCAAGCTGCTGGGCGGCGGCAACATGCCGATCATGCATCTGTCCAAGGCCCTGGGCGGCGATCTGTTCCTGGGCTTCCTGTCGGCGGTGGCCTTCGCCACCATCCTGGCGGTGGTGTCGGGTCTGGCTTTGGCCGGCGCCTCGGCCATTTCCCACGACATCTACGCCCGCGTCATCAAGAAGGGCCAATGCTCGGAAAAGGAAGAACTGCGGGTGTCCAAGCTGGCCTCGCTGCTGCTGGGCGCGCTCGGCGTGATCTTGGGCATTTTGTTTGAAAAGCAGAACGTGGCCTTCCTGGTCGGCCTGACCTTCGGCATCGCCGCTTCCGCCAACTTCCCCATCCTGATCCTGTCCATGTATTGGAAGGGATTGACCACCAAGGGGGCCCTGTGGGGCGGTCTGGCCGGTCTGATTTCCGCCGTCACCATGGTCATCTTGTCCAAGGCGGTGTGGGTGGTGGTGCTGGAAAACCCAGCCCCCATCTTCCCCTACGAGCATCCGGCCCTGTTCTCCATGACCTTGGCCTTCCTGGTCACCATCACCGTGTCCAAGCTGGATAAATCGGCCCAGGCGAGCGCGGAAATCGCCGCCTTCGACGATCAGTACGTGCGCTCGCAAACCGGCATCGGCGCGGCGGCTGCATCCAGCCACTGATCTTTTTGCTTGCGTTTATGTCGTCCGCCGGGCCTTAAAACCCGGCGGATTTTTTTTGGAAGGGACACTTCATGCTTCTCGCGGCCACCCATAGCGGCAGTTTCCACGCCGACGACGTCTTCGCCTTCGCCATTCTCAAGGCGGCGACCGACGGCGCCGTCAGCCTGACCCGCTCGCGCGAGGCCATGGATTGGGACCGCGCCCAGGTGGTGTTCGACGTGGGCGGCGTTTACGACCCCGACCAGGGCCGCTATGACCACCACATGCGCGACAAGCCCTTGCGCCCCAATGGCGAGGCGTTTTCCTCCGCCGGTCTGATCTGGCGCGATTATGGCCGCGCGGCCATCGCGCATTTGCAAAACACCGCCACCCCCGGTCAGATCGACATCATCTGGGCCAAGCTGGACGCTGGATTGCTGCGCGATATCGACCTGATGGACAACGGCGCCATGGACCGCCATCCCGGCCATTTCTCGGCCCTCCTGGAAACCTGGAACCCCACCTTCGCCGAAAACAGCGCCGACGAGAACGCCAGCTATCATCAGGCGGTGATGGTGGCCGACAATGTTCTGGCGCGTTCCGTCGCCCATGCCTTCGCCGCTGCTATCGCCCAGGATGCGGTGGCCGATGCGGCGGAGCGGGCGGCTGACCCGCGTATCATCGTCCTCGACAGCCGGCTGCCGTGGGAAGAGGCGGTGTTCGACCTGAACCTGACCCAGGCGCTTTACGTCATCCGCCCCGCCGGCAAGGATTGGACGGTGTCGGCGGTGCCGCCCGAGCGCGGCTCGTTCGCCCAGAAAAAGCCGCTGCCCGATGCCTGGGGCGGTCTGCGCGAGGCTGCGTTGGCGGCGGTGTGCGGGGTGAGTGACGCCACCTTCTGCCATTCCGCCCGCTTCGTCTGCGGCGCCAAGACCCGCGAGGGAGCCATGGCCATGGCCGGTTTGGCGGTCGAGGCATAGTCCACATTTTCCGTAGGCACGAACCTCGACAAGTGGTATTACCAAAATGGGGTCGCGAAGACGGCCCGGTAACGCCATGGGAATGTCCGCATGCCTGCACTCGTCACGCCGCCATCGGTGCCGCCGAAGACCGTCTATTACTTCGGCACCTGCCTGATCGACCTGTTCTATCCCGCCGCCGGTCTGGCCGGGATGGAGCTGTTGAAGCGCCAGGGCCTGCGGGTGGTGTTCCCGCAATCGCAAAGCTGCTGCGGCCAGCCGGCCTATAATTCCGGCCACCGGGACGAAGCGCGCGAGGTCGCCCGCGCCCAGCTTGACGCCTTCCCCGAGGATTGGCCCATCGTCGTGCCGTCGGGGTCGTGCGCCGGGATGATGCGGGTGCATTACCCCGATCTGTTTGCGGGCGACCGCGACCACGCCCGCGCCATTGCCTTCGCCGGGCGGGTTTACGAGCTGTCGTGGTTCCTGGTCCATGTGGTGGGCCTGGATGAAAAGCTGGTGGACCGGGGCGAGAAGGTGCAGGTGACCTGGCACGGCTCGTGCCATTCCATGCGTGAGATGGGGGTGGTGGACGAGCCCAAGCGGCTGTTACGCGGCTTGGCCAATGTCACCTTGGTGGAAAATCCGCGGGAAAAGGAATGCTGCGGCTTCGGCGGCACCTTCGCCGTGCGCCAGCCGGAAATCTCGGCTGCCATGGTCGCCGACAAGATCAATGCCATCGGCGAGACCGGCGCCGCCCGCGTGGTGTCGGGCGATTGCGGTTGCCTGATGAATATCGGCGGCGCGCTGGACAAGGCGGGCAAGCCCATCCGGGCCCAGCATCTGGCCGAATTCCTGCTGGAGCGCTGCCATGAAGAGTGATTTTTCCAGCCGCGCCCACGACGCGCTCAACAATCCGCAACTGCGCCGCAATTTCCGCCGGGCCATGGACGGGCTGATGAGCAAGCGCGCCGTCCAGTTCGCCGACCAAGACGATTGGGCGGCGTTGCGCGCCCGTGGTGCAGCCATCAAGGCCCGCGCCCTGGCCCGGCTGCCCGATCTTTTGGAGGAATTCGAGCGAAAGGCCACGGCCAACGGCATCATCGTCCATTGGGCCGAAACCACCGCCGACGCCAATAGCATCGTTTTGGACATCCTGACCGCCCATGGCGCCAAGCGCGTCATCAAGGGCAAGTCCATGGTGTCCGAGGAAATGCACCTGAACGCCCATCTGGAGGCCCACGGCATTACCGCGGTGGAATCGGATTTGGGCGAATACATCATCCAACTGGCCGGCGAGGCGCCCAGCCACATCGTTATGCCGTGCATCCACAAGAACAAGGGCGAGATCGCCCAATTGTTCACCGACAACATCGCCGGTCAGCCCTATACCGAGGACGTCGACGCCCTGACCGCCGCCGCCCGCAAGGTGCTGCGGCGCGAATTCGCCAACGCCGATGCCGGTCTGTCGGGGGCCAATTTCCTGGTCGCCGAAACCGGGTCGTTGGTGTTGATCGAAAACGAAGGCAATGGTCGGCTGTCGACCACGCTGCCGCCCTTGCACATCGCCGTCACCGGCATCGAGAAGCTGGTGGAAAAGCTGGACGACGTCGCCCCCTTGCTGGCGCTTTTGCCGCGTTCGGCCACCGGTCAGCCCATCACCACCTATGTCAACATGATCACCTCCCCGCGCAAGGAAGGGGAAAAGGACGGGCCGCGCCAGGTGCATCTGGTGCTGCTGGATAATGGCCGCTCGCGCGTCTATGCCGATCTGCAATTACGCGACACGCTTCGTTGCATCCGCTGCGGCGCCTGCATGAACCATTGCCCGGTCTATGCCCGTGTCGGCGGCCATACCTATGGTTCAGTCTATCCCGGCCCCATCGGCAAGATTTTGACGCCGCAACTGGCCGGCCTCGATTGCGCCGGCGATCTGCCCCATGCCTCGACGCTCTGCAATGCCTGCGTCGAGGTCTGCCCGGTGCAAATCCCCATCGCCGACATATTAGTGCGGCTGCGCACCGAGGCGGCGCAGCCGTCGCAAGCGCCGGGGGTGAAGGGGGCGGGCAGCAACACGTCCATGGTGGAAAACGCGGTGTGGAGGGGCTGGCAGGCCATGAATTCCAGCCCCGCCGCCTATGCCGCCGCCACCCGCAGCTTGGCGGTGATCGGTAATCTGATCCCGGCGGCCGCGCCGTTGCTGAAGCAATGGACCTCCGTGCGGTCGAAGCCGAAATTCGCCGGTCGCACCCTGCACCAATTGGCCCGGGACAAGGGGTACGAAAATGAGTAACGCCCGCGCTGCCATTTTGGCTCGCCTGCGCGCCGCGCCCAAGGGGACGGTGCCCGATCTGCCCTATTGGATGCCGCCGGTGTTCGCCGACCGGCTGGACCGCTTCCGCCTTATGCTCGAGGCGGTGCACGGCGAGGTGCATGTCATCGCCGCCGATCAATGGCGTCAGCATCTGCGCCTGATCCTGTCGTCCAAGGATGTCGGTCGGGTGATGGCGCCGCCCGATCTGGCGGTGGATTGGCCCGATGTGGTCGCCTATGACCGCCCGGTCGAGGAGTTGAAGGACCAATTGGTCGACGGCATCGACGCCGCCATCACCAATGCCTGCGGCGCCATCGCCGAAACCGGCACGGTGGTGCTGCGCCCCGATGCCGATCAGCCGCGCCTGATGTCGTTGCTGCCGCCCATCCATGTGGTTCTGCTCAAGCTGTCCGACATCGCCGACAACATGGCCGGGCTGATGGCGGCGCAGGATTGGGCCGGGACCATGCCGACCAACCTGCTGCTGATCTCCGGCCCGTCCAAGACCGCCGACATCGAACAGACCCTGGCCTACGGTGTCCATGGTCCCAAGGAACTGATCGTCCTGGTGCTGCAATGAGCGTCAAATCCCGGCTTGCCCCGCTGATCCCGCCCCATCGGCTGATCGACGATCCGTTGCGGCTGCTGGCCTATGGTACCGATGCCAGCTTCTATCGGCTGATCCCCAAGCTAGTGGTCAAGGCCGATACCGAGGCCGAGGTGGTGGCGGTGCTGGCGGCGTGCGCCCAGGAAAACGTGCCGGTGACCTTCCGTGCCGCCGGCACCTCGCTGTCGGGGCAGGCGGTGACCGATTCCGTGCTGCTGTTGCTGGGTGACGGCTGGAACGGCGCGGTGGTGGAGGCGGGCGGTGCCCGTATCCGCTTGCAGCCCGGAATCATCGGCGCCGAGGCCAACCGTCGCTTGGCCGCCTTTGGCCGCAAGATCGGCCCCGATCCGGCCTCCATCGATTCGGCCAAGATCGGCGGCATCGCCGCCAACAATGCATCGGGCATGTGTTGCGGCACGGCGCAGAATTCCTATCGCACACTTGCCGCCATGCGGCTGATCCTGGCCGACGGTACCCTGGTCGATACGGGGGATGCTGTCTCCGTCGCCGCCTTCCGCGCCAGCCATGCGGCCTTGCTGGAAAGCCTGGGGCAATTGGCTGAACAGGCCCGCGCCGACGACGTGCTGGCCGCGCGCATCAACAAGAAATTCGCCATCAAGAACACCACCGGCTATGCGCTTAATGCCCTGGTGGATTTCACCGATCCGGTGGATATCTTGCAGCATCTGATGATCGGGTCGGAAGGTACCTTGGGCTTTATCGCCGAGATCACCTACGACACCGTGCCCGATCATGCCGACCGGGCCAACGCCCTGATCTTCTTCGCCGATGCTGCCCTGGCCTGCCGGGCGGTGGCGGCGCTGAAGACGACGCCGGTTTCGGCGGTGGAGCTGATGGACCGCGCGGCCCTGCGCAGCGTCGAGGGCAAGCCGGGCATGCCCGCCATGCTGGCCGACCTGCCTGCGGATGCCGCCGCGCTGTTGGTGGAAAGCCGCGCCGGTGACCAGAGCGATCTGGCCGCCAACATCGCCGCCATCGTCGCCGCGCTCGACGGTATCGCCACCATCGGCGGGGTAAGTTTCACCACCGACGCGGTCGAGGGCGCCAAACTGTGGAAAATCCGCAAGGGTCTGTTTCCGGCGGTGGGGGCGGTGCGCCCGCTGGGCACCACCGTGATCATCGAGGACGTGGCCTTCCGGGTAGAGGATCTGGCCGCCGCCACCACCGATCTGCAAGCTTTGTTCGTCAAGCACTTCTATACCGAGGCCATCATTTTCGGCCATGCGCTGGAAGGTAATCTGCACTTCGTCTTCACCCAGGATTTCGGCTCTGATGCCGAAATCCAGCGTTACGGCGCCTTCATGGACGACGTCGCCAAACTGGTGGTGGACAAATACGACGGTTCGTTGAAGGCCGAGCACGGCACCGGACGCAACATGGCGCCTTATGTGGAGATGGAATGGGGCAAGGCCGCCACCGATCTGATGTGGCGGATCAAGGAAATGCTGGACCCGGCGGGATTGCTCAATCCCGGCGTCATCCTGGATCGTGATCCTCAGGCCCATCTGAAGAACCTGAAGCCCATGCCCGCCGCCGATGTCTTGATCGACACCTGCATCGAATGCGGCTTCTGCGAGCGCATGTGCCCCAGCCACGGCCTGACCCTGTCGCCCCGCCAGCGCATCGTCGGCTGGCGTGAAATGGCCCGCGCCCAGGCCGCCGGCGATGTTGTGCGCCGGGACGAAATCGGAACTCTCTACGATTATCACGGCCTCGACACCTGCGCCGCCTGCGGCTTGTGCGCAACCGCCTGCCCCGTCGGGATCGAAACCGGAACGCTGATCAAAGCCTTACGTGGTCGCAAGCAGGGCCGCATGGCCCAGGCTGTGGGCCAGCTCGCCGCCGATCATTACGGCCTGCTGATGAAGGCCACCGCGTGGGGCCTGGGTGCGGCGGCCATGGTCGATACCGTCGCCGGCAGCGCCCGCAACCGCCGCCGGCTGCCGACCATGGCCCAGCCCGCCTTGCAAGGCGGCGGCGATGGCGCCGATGCGGTGGTCTATGTGCCGTCCTGTGCCGCCCGCACCATGGGGCCGGCGTTGGACGACCCGGTCACGGCCTGCCTGCCAGACGCCACCGAAGCTTTGCTGAAAAAGGCCGGTTTCCGCGTGATCTTCCCGGCGGGCCTGGCCAATCTGTGTTGCGGTCAGCCGTGGGACAGCAAGGGGCTGGCCGATATCGCCGAGGCCAAGGCGCGCGACATGGCCGCCGCCTTGGATGCGGCCAGCGATCACGGCAGGCTGCCGGTGATCATGGATACCGCCACCTGCTCGGCCCGGCTCAAGTCCTTCACTCCTGTTCTCGACGCGGTCGAGGCGCTGCATGACCTGATCCTGCCGCGCCTGTCGCTGCATCCCATCGAAGGTCCGGTGCTGCTGCACATCCCCTGCTCGGTGCGAAAAATGGGGCTTGAGGACAAGCTGTTGGCGGTGGCCAAGGCCTGCGCCACCCAGGTGGTGGTCCCCGACGGCGTCACCTGCTGCGGCTTCGCCGGCGACAAGGGCTTCACCACGCCGGAACTGAACGCCCATGCGCTCCGGAAACTGACGGTGCCCGAGGGCTGCCATGAAGGTTTTTCCGCCAACCGCACCTGTGAAATCGGCTTGGCCGATCACGGCGGAATCCCTTATCGTTCGATCATTCATCTGGTCGATCGGGTATCGCGCCGCGCCGAGGGGTAGGAAATGCAGGTTGTCCTCGACGTCGCCTTGCCGGTGTTCGCCATCATCATCGCCGGCTATGCCGGCGGGCGCACAGTGCTGGGGCAAGAGGCGTCAAGTGCGCTGTCCGCCTTCGTCTATTGGTTCGCCTTGCCGGCGGTGCTGCTGCTGTCCATGGCGCGGCAGCCCTTATCCGACATTTTCAACCTGTCCTTCATCGGTGCCTTCTTGGGCTCCATGCTGATGGTCTACGCCCTGGGCTGGCTGCTGGGCTGGCTGAAGGGCAGGGGGGATGGCGCCGAAATCAACTCGTTGCAGGCGCTCAACGCCAGTTTCTCCAATACCGGCTATATGGGCATCCCGCTGTTTCTGGCCGCCTATGGCGCCGACCAGCTGCTGCCGGCGATCATCGCCACCGTGATCATGAGCGTGGTGATGATCGGTCTGGCGGTCATCGCCATGGAAATGGCCCGCTCGCACGGGGCCGGGCTGGGCCGCGCTTTGGCCGATGTCGGCAAGGCCCTGCTCCGTAACCCGCTGATCGTATCGTCGTTTGCCGGGCTGGCCTGGAATTTGGCGGGCTTGCCGGTGCCGCAGCCGGTGGTCAACTTCTGTCAATTGCTGGGCGCGGCCGCCGGTCCCTGCGCCTTGTTCGCCATCGGCGTGTTCCTAGCCGGGCGCCCGCTGGAACTGGCGTGGCGGCAGGTGGGGTGGCTGGTGCCACTGAAATTGCTGGTCCATCCGTTGTTGGCCTGGCTGCTGATCGAGACCGTGTTCCCGCTTGACCGCTTCTGGACCGGGGCGACGCTGCTGCTGGCCGCGCTGCCCACCGGGGCGCTGACCTTCGTCATGGCCAGTCAGTACAAGGTCTATGTGGAGCGCACCTCGCAGGTGATTCTGCTGTCCACCATCGCCTCGGTGCCGGTTTTGTCGGTGATCCTGGTGCTCTACGCCAATCGGTAATACCAGTCTACGCCCAGTGATGGGGTGATGCTTGCGACCAAGGTTGGGTATGGCCTGCTAAATGATGGCGCACCTTACACCTCCGCGTCATTTCTTCGCGGCCAAGTCGCGGCTAGTATCTTGTTACGCCGAAAGGTTGGAGGCGGTCAGCTCGATCCCCGATCCCTCCTGCCGACTGGAATGGCGGTTCGTCAATCCCCCCGACGACGCTCCGCCCAAGGCCGCCGCCCGCGAATCCCCTCCCCCCACTGCGGGCGGCGGCGCCTTGCTCAGAAAAATCGCATCATTGGAAATTGCCTATGCTTTTGGCATTGGCTAGTCTGTTCGGGCTTCCGCCGAAGCAGATGCGAGAATGTTCCATGAGCGATATCGAAACCCTGAAAGCTGCCGTCAAGAAGCTGTCGACCCAGGCGACCCAGGCCAAGATGGACCTGCACGATCTGTCCGAGGAACTGCCGGTCAATTGGGAAAGCATTCCCGAAGTGGCGGCCCGCTGCCACGAGCTGCATGCCAAGCTGACCCAGGCGCGCAAGGACCTGAAGGCCGCCGGCGGCTGATTTTGGGAATCGCGCTTACCGTTTCCCCGGGCGGCCATGGCGGAGCGCCCGGGGACGTCGGTGGCACATCTCAGGTCAGGTCAAAACGATCCGCGTTCATGACCTTGGTCCAGGCGGCGACGAAGTCGGTGACGAATTTTTCCTTGTTGTCATCCTGGGCATAGACTTCGGCATAAGCGCGCAGAACGGCGTTCGAGCCGAAGACCAGATCCACCCGGGTCGCCGTCCATTTGACGGCGCCGGTCTTGCGGTCGCGGATCTCGTAGAGATTGCGGCCCACCGGCTTCCAGGCATAGGCCATGTCGGTCAGAGTGACGAAGAAGTCGGTGGTCAGCGCGCCTTCGCGTTCGGTGAAGACGCCGTGCTTGCTGCCGCCGTGATTGGTGCCCAGCACGCGCATGCCGCCCACCAGCGCCGTCATCTCATGGGCGGTCAGGCCCATCAATTGAGTGCGATCCAGCATCATCTCTTCGGCGCTGACGGCATAATCCTGCTTGAGCCAGTTGCGATAGCCGTCGTGGATGGGTTCCAGCGCCGCGAACGAGGCGGCATCGGTCATGGCGTCGGTGGCATCGCCGCGACCGGGTGAGAAGGGGACGACAACATCAAAGCCGGCGGCCTTGATCGCTTGTTCGACCCCCACGTTTCCGGCCAGGACGATGACGTCGGCGATGCTGGCGCCGGACCCGGCGGCGATGGGTTCGAGAATGGCCAAGACCTTGGCCAAGCGCGCCGGTTCGTTGCCGGGCCAATCCTTTTGCGGGGTCAGGCGGAGGCGGGCGCCATTGGCGCCGCCGCGCATGTCCGAACCACGGAAGGTGCGGGCGCTGTCCCAGGCGGTGGCCACCATCTCGGCCACGCTCAGGCCGCAGGCGGCGATTTTGGCCTTTACCGCCGCGACGTCATAATCGCTACGGCCCATGGGCACCGGATCTTGCCAGATCAGGTCTTCCGTGGGCACGTCGGGGCCGAGATAGCGCACCTTCGGCCCCATGTCGCGGTGGGTCAGCTTGAACCAGGCCCGGGCGAAGGTTTCCGAGAAATAGGCGGGGTCCTTGTGGAAACGCTCGGCGATCTTGCGGTATTCGGGATCGTATCTCATCGCCATATCGGCGTCGGTCATGATCGGCTTACAGCGGATGGAGGGATCCTCCACATCCACCGGCATATCCTCTTCCCTGATGTTGATGGGTTCCCACTGCCAAGCCCCGGCGGGGGATTTTTGCAGCCACCAGTCATAACCCAACAGCAGGTCGAAATAGCCGTTGTCCCACTTGGTGGGGTGGGTGGTCCAGGCGCCTTCGATGCCGCTGGTCACGGTGTCGCGGCCGATGCCCCGGCTGCTGTGGTTCATCCAGCCAAACCCCTGCTCCTCGAGCTCGGCCCCTTCCGGTGCCGGTCCCAGCTTACCGGCATCGCCGTTGCCGTGGGCCTTGCCGACCGTATGGCCGCCGGCGGTCAGGGCCACTGTTTCCTCGTCGTTCATGGCCATGCGGGCGAAGGTCATGCGCACGTCGCGGGCGGTTTTCAACGGGTCGGGCTTGCCGTCCACGCCCTCGGGATTGACGTAGATCAGCCCCATCATCACCGCGGCCAGCGGGTTTTCCAGATCACGTTCGCCGGAATAACGGCTGCCCTCGGCGCCGCTGGGGGCCAGCCATTCCTTTTCCGAGCCCCAATAGACGTCCTTTTCCGGATGCCAGATATCTTCGCGGCCAAAAGCGAAGCCGAAGGTCTTCAGGCCCATGGATTCATAGGCGATGGTGCCG
This sequence comes from Magnetospirillum gryphiswaldense MSR-1 v2, assembly GCF_000513295.1. Lineage (NCBI taxonomy): Bacteria > Pseudomonadati > Pseudomonadota > Alphaproteobacteria > Rhodospirillales > Rhodospirillaceae > Magnetospirillum > Magnetospirillum gryphiswaldense. The sequence goes on along the minus strand of NC_023065.1, from coordinate 1,904,377 downwards.
GCCAGGACGATCAGGTCGGCCCAACTGATCTTGTTGCCGTATTTCTTCTTGATCGGCCACAGCAGGCGGCGGGCCTTGTCCAGGTTGACATTGTCGGGCCAGGAATTGAGCGGGGCGAAACGCTGGTTGCCGGTGCCGGCACCGCCGCGACCATCGGCGATGCGGTAGGAACCGGCGGCATGCCAGGCCATGCGGATCATCAGGCCACCGTAATGGCCCCAATCCGCCGGCCACCAATCCTGGCTGTCGGTCATCAGGGCGTGCAGGTCATGCTTGAGAGCCGCCACGTCGAGCTTGGCGAGTTCGGTCCGATAGTCGAAGCCCTGGCCCATGGGGCTGGTCTTGGTATCGTGCTGATGCAGGATGTCGAGGTTAAGGGCGTTCGGCCACCAATCGCTTTTTGACGTGCTGGCGGTGGTGTTGGCGCCGTGCATGACCGGGCATTTGCCGGCACTTGTTCCATGAACTTCGACCATATCGCTCTCCCATTCAACCAATTGTTAGCCTTGGGCTTGGCGATATTCTAACCGTTCCTCCATTCAACTCATACAGATGTGGTTTAGAAGCTTTTTAATAAATACTTGAGGGTCCGGAAATCATTAGCCGAACCCTCAATAGCCTCAGCTATGCAGGCCGGGGGCTTCATGTCCGGTGCGGGCCACGTATTCGGTGTAGCCGCCGCTGTACTGGTGAATGCCCTCGGGCGTCAGTTCCAACACCCGGTTGGACAGGGCGGCGAGGAAATGACGATCGTGCGACACGAACAGCATGGTGCCCTCATAGGCGGCCAGCGCCTTGATCAGCATTTCCTTGGTGTCGAGATCCAGGTGGTTGGTGGGCTCGTCCAGCACCAGGAAATTGGGCGGATTGAACAGCATGATGGCCATCACCAGCCGGGCCTTTTCCCCGCCCGACAGGAAACGGCACTTCTTTTCCACGTCATCGCCGGAAAAGCCGAAACAGCCGGCCAATGCCCGCAGCGACCCCTGGTTGGCCTGGGGGAAGGCGCTTTCCAGGGATTCGAACACGGTCATGGCGCCATCAAGCCGCTCCATGGCGTGCTGGGAGAAATAGCCCATCTTGACGCTGGCGCCCACCGTGACGGTGCCGCTATCGGGTTCGCTCACCCCGGCCACCAGCTTCAACAAGGTCGATTTGCCGGCGCCGTTGACGCCCATGACGCACCAGCGCTCCTTGCGGCGGATGGTGAAGTCGAGCCCCTCATAGATGATCCGACCGCCATAGGCCTTATGCGCATTGCGCAGCACCGCCACATCCTCGCCCGAGCGCGGCGGCGTGGCGAAGTCGAAGGCCACCACATGACGGCGCATGGGCGGTTCGACGCGTTCGATCTTGTCCAGCTTCTTCACCCGGCTTTGCACCTGGGCGGCGTGCGAGGCACGAGCCTTGAAGCGTTCGATGAATTTCACTTCCTTGGCCAGCATGGCCTGCTGGCGTTCGAACTGGGCCTGCTGCTGCTTTTCGTTCAAGGCCCGCTGGCGTTCGTAGAATTCGTAATCGCCGGAATAGCTGGTCAGCGAGCCGCCGTCGATCTCGATGATCTTGGTGACGATGCGGTTCATGAATTCGCGGTCGTGCGAGGTCATCAGCAAGGCGCCGTCATAGCCCTTGAGGAAACCTTCCAACCAGATCAGGCTTTCAAGGTCCAGGTGGTTGCTGGGTTCGTCCAGCAGCATGGCGTCGGGGCGCATCAGCAGGATGCGGCCCAAGGCCACGCGCATCTTCCAGCCGCCCGACAGGGCGCCCACATCGGTGTCCATCATCTCCTGGCTGAAGCTGAGACCGGCCAGCACCTCGCGCGCGCGGCCCTCCAACTCGTAGCCGCCCAGTTCCTCGAAGCGGGCCTGCACTTCGCCATAGCGTTCGATGATGGCATCCATGGCATCGGCTTGTTCGGGATCGCACATGGCCGCTTCCAGTTGGGCCAGTTCCGCCGCCACGGTGCTGACCGGACCGGCCCCGTCCATCACTTCCGCCACCGCGCTGCGGCCCGCCATTTCGCCCACATCCTGGTTGAAATAGCCGACCGAGACCTGTTTCTCGATGGAGACTTGGCCTTCGTCGGGGGCTTCCTCGCCGGCGATCATCCGGAACAAGGTGGTCTTGCCGGCGCCGTTGGGGCCGACCAGGCCGATTTTCTCGCCCCGGTTCAGGGCGGCGGAGGCCTCGAAGAACAAAATCCGGTGGCTGTTCTGCTTGGTGATGTTTTCAAAGCGTATCATGTGCGACTGGGTTCCCGTGGCGTGTTTCGCCCCTTATGCCACAGGATGCGCGCTTGCGGGAAAAATTGGCGACCCGCCTTCAGGGGGCGAGCAGATGCACGGATTTGGTCAGCCGCTCCAACAGGTCGGCCCCGTCCCAGAGATGGCTGAAACTCAGCGCCGTGCCCACCGGCACCAGCCGATCCAAGCCGGTCCCGCGCAATCGGGTGACCAGGGCGGCAAGTTCGGCCTGATCGAAGCCGAAATGGCACAGGGTCTGATGCCGCCGCTGGATGAAGGAGGCCACGGTGGCCAGTGACGGGCCCCGCGCCACATGGACCAGACCGCCGAAGCAATGCCCCCATTGCTGCCCATCCACCGGCTTGGGAGCATGGGCGAACAGGATGGGGCCGGCAGGGGTGGCGGGGCGTGAGACCAAGCCTTCGGCGGCGGCGCGATGGACATAGGCGTTGCGCCCCAAGGCGATGGCCGGGGCCAGCGGCGCCATATCGGGCAGGCGGTCGAGGGCGGCGACCAGACGCTGCTGTGCCTGTTCACAGGCGGCATCGTCGCCGACCCAGACCAGCAGCCGCGGCGATGAACAGGCGGCTTGGCCGAAGGTGGTGACGTCGGCGGCGAAGCGCTCGGCCAAGTGCCGCAGTTCCTCCTCGTCGGCGCGGTTGACGGCCTCCGCCGCCATGGCACAAAGCGAGGCGCGGTCGGCGAAGCACAGTTCACCGGCGTGTGGCGGCAAGGGCACGGCGCGGATTTGGGCGATGGTGGCATCGCCGCCCCAGACCAGACGAAAATCGGCCAGGGCCGACAACTCGGCCAGGGACTGGGTATGGTCGCGCGGCCAGCTGACGAACAGGTTACTGGCCGCGAGCCCCGGGCTTTCCGCCAAGATCGCCGTCATGGCATCGAGCAGTTCCTGGCCGGCGGCGCCGATCCGGGATGAGACGCGGATGATGTTACGGTTTCCGGCCAGCAGCGACAGCGCCCACGGATAGGCCATCATCACATCGACATTGGCCGGGGGAATATGCAAGACCAAGCCACGGGGTACGGCCATGGCCTGGGCGGGGCGGGTGCGGGCGAATTCGGCGGCCAGAGCATTCAGATGGGTGCGCCGTAGCCAGAAGCCCAAGGCGACCAGTTCGGGAAAATGGCGGGCGCTCTGGGACATCAACAGGCGGTCGGAAAGCGCGGCCAGGGCCGCGACCGCCTCGGTGGCGAAAGGTAGCCCCGGATTGTCCGATTTCGCCAAGGCGGTGATGGCGGCGTTGATGTCGATAACGGCGCCCGATGGTCCGATGCCCCGGATCATGCCCTCATCCCTTGCGCGAAAGTGTCGCCGCAACCGCGGATTTCGGACCGGGGTATCCGGCCCAGCACCCGGAACGCCTTGCCCAGGCGTCCCGCCGATGCCGGCTGATCCACATGGACGACAACTCCCATATCCTCGGTCAGCACCGAGTTGCCGGGGTAACTGCGCGGCACCAGGCTCAGCACCTGGATCACCCCGGTTTCGCCCACGGGCAGCGGCGCCAGGGTGACGGGATCGCGGATGATGATGTCGGCGAAGTCGGGCGCATAGAGCAGGCCGTCATCGCCCTCGACGAACAAGGTGCCCATCTGCTCGGCCATGCCATAGAAATCATGGATGTGGCGCAGACCGGTAGACGTTTGGAAGGCCGAGCGAAACACCGCATTGTCGACGCGGCGGTCGATCATGGACTTCCAGCCGCCGCCATGGACCAAGATACCGTGCGACAGGTCCAATCCGCGATGGCGAATGGCTTCGAAGAAGTGGGCCCAGACCATGAAGGTGAAGCCGAACATCAGAAACGGCGCCTGACCATGGCGGGACAGAAAGCCGTCGATGGCGGTAGTATCGCATTCCATCGCCTCGTTCAGGGCGAAGACGTGATCGCGGCCGAACCGCATCAGCCCCAAGATGCCGGCGGCACGGGCATTGATGCGACCACCGCCGGCAAGCGCCGTCTGGCTGTCCAGGATCAGCATGGGCAGGCGTTGGCGGCCCAGCACCGGCTGCAAGGCTGCGCTCATGGCCTTTGCCTGGCGGTCGGCGGTTTCTCCGTCGACGCTGATGCGGCTGACCGCCCGGCCCGAGGTGCCGCTGGAGGTCAGCGTGGTCACCGTCGGTCGTCCGGTTTGCGTGGACAGCGTCATGGACTTGAACAGACTGGCCGGCACCATGGGCAGGGCGGTCAATTGGGCACTGTCCTGCCAATGCGGATAAAGTGCGTGCACCAGCGCGGCATAAGGCGGGCATCCGGCGCAATGATGGCGGATCGCCTCGGTCAGTCCGTGGAGCAGCCGCGCTTCCTTGTCCGCCTGGGGCAGGGTGAATTGCGGTTGGGCGAAGCTGTCGTCTGCGCTCATTGCCCCTCCGGCGCCCGGCATTCCTGATTGGGCGAGGATAGCGTCGGTGTCCCGGTGGAGCAAGTCAGCCCCCCTGCTGGACTGGTTTTTGTTCCCGTCGGCGGGATTTTTCACGGGCGACTTGGTAAAGAAAAACCCCCTGGCCTTACGACCAGGGGGTGAAGATTGGGGAAACCCCCGATCTTACTTGCCGTTGACGGCTTCCTTCAGACCCTTGCCGGCCGAGAACTTCGGCTGCTTGGAGGCCGGAATTTGAATCTTTTCGCCGGTGCGGGGGTTGCGGCCTTCGGAAGCGGCGCGGGAAGCGACCGAGAAGCTGCCGAAACCAACCAGACGCACTTCATCGCCGCCCTTCAGGGCCGCAGTGATCGCCTCGAACACGCCGTCGACGGCCTTTTCCGAATCAGCCTTGGTCAGACCGGAAAGCTCGGCAACGCGCGAAACCAGATCAGCCTTGTTCATGGGTAGTCGTTCCCCTGTAAGATTTTGAATTTCGGACCCATCCGTGTGGACACCCCAATGCCAGAGCCCCACAGTCCCGTCAATGGGAGAAATGCGCCAAACCCCTAGCGGAAGCCGGTTTGGACCAAAAGTCTGTGGAATTCTCGCAAGTGTTGCTCGCCCTTACCCGGTTCGGGCACGCTGGCCAGGAACTTCTCCTCGAATTGCGGCTGGCGCAGATGCTCGATGACGCGCGAGCGGGCCAGGTCCAGCGATTTGCCCTCGATCAGAACGCCGGAACCGCAGAACTTGATCAGACGGATGGCGCGCAGCGCCAATGGATCGTCCGGCTTGTCGATCTTCTCGATCACTTCTTCATCCAGCAGATAGCGGGCCAGCACTTCATCCACATGGCGACCCAGCCCGTCGCGTATTTCGCCCTCGAACACGGTCGAGGCCAGGAGTGTGCGGTTCAGCACCGCAAGCGCGATCATGCGTTCCGGTGGCGGCTGGCGTACCGGCACCCATTTATTGATGTGGTCGGCGCCGCGCACCTTGGCGATGATCAGGTCGGTCAGGCCGGCCCCCATGCCCTGGCCCAAGGGCGACGATGCCAGAGCCAGCAGGTACTGCATGCCCAGCGCGTGGTCGGACAGGGCCGACAGGGTCAGGTCGATGGCCTGCGACGCGGTCACCGTGCCCAAATGGGCATGGATGCGGGTGATGCGGTGCAAGATGGCCTCGGCCATGGCGCCGCCACCCAGCACGCCCTTGTGGCTGACCACTCGGTGCATGACCTTGCAGAACACCTCGAATTCCTGCTTGGGTTCGTTGCGCGACAACGGGTTGCCGCCGCCCAACTCACGGATGACGCGGCCCAGCAGCACGTCTTTCGACTGGGTCAGCGTGCCGGCGGCGAACATGCTGTTGAGGTTGGTGAATATCTCGGGGGCGAACTTGGCCGGTTCGGCTTTGCCCTCGGCCAGATTGCACAACTGGATCAGCGCCGCGCCCAGATTGGACTGAAAACCCAGCAGATCCTGGATCAACTGGGCCGACACCACGATGTCGGCGACCACGCCGTCGATCATGGGCAGAAGCGGCGTGCCGGCGGCTTCCGCCGCCCATTTGCTGAGGAGGTCCAGCTTGCCCAGCCATGACCGCGTCTCCAGCAGGCCCAGGCTCATCATCGACAGGCACAGATAGGGGTGTTCTTCGCCGCCCTTTTCCACCTCGGCCAGGATGTCGGCGACACTCTTCGGCGCCTTGACCTTGCGGGTGGCGAATTTGCGCCCGCGCGCCACCATGTCGTCCCAAGCTTTGGACAGGAAATCGCGGCGGGTCTTGGACTCTTCGCCGGTCAGTCCCGCCTGCAAGGTGGAGACCCGGTCGATGGCGGAAAACAGCAGGCTGCCCTTGTCGGCGAACCGCTTCATCTCGGCGGCGGAATGCAGCATCTCGGTGGGGGTGACCACCACCTCGTCCAGGTACTTGCGCACCAGCCGGCCCATGGTCAGCCGCGCCGGGGCCCCGTAGAAATCGGCCAATTGGGTGCACACGGGGGCGTCGGTGATGGGCGACAGCGACACGTCGGCGGCACCCGCCTTGACCGTCGTCGTCTTTTCCTGGATCACCGTTTCGGTGTGCAACCCATCCAGGCGGCGGAAGTCGCGCACCACCCGCACCGCCGCATGATTACCCTTTTGCAGCAGATTGTCGGCGAAGGCCTTGGCCTTCTCCTCGTCATCGGCGAATTGGGCGACCACCCAATGCTTGTCGGCCATGACCTGGATTTCAAAGGATACATTGGGGCTGGCCATGCCTTAGCCCCCCAGGCCGAGCAAGGGGGCACGGCGGCGGGCGGCGGCGATGCCGTCTTCGCCCATGACCTTGGACAGGGCGGTCACGCCCTTGCCGGCGATGGCGGCGACGGTGCCATGGCCGTGGCGTTGGGCCTGTTCCAGCCACAGATAAGCCTCGGCCTCGTCCTTGCCGACGCCGCGACCGGTGATCAGCAGAGCGGCTAAGTTAAGCATGGCCACGGTGTCGCCGGCCTTGGCCGCGCGGCGCAGCCAATAGGACGCCGATGCCGCGTCGCTGTCTTGCAGCAGTAATCCCAGATTGAGTTGGGCTTGGCGCAGCCCCTGTTCCGACGCCTGGGTATAGAAATCCAAGGCGGCGTCAAGATCGCGTCCGCGCAGCAGATTGCCCAGGTTGAACTGAGCCTCGGCCACCCCCAGGGCAGCGGCCTGACGATAGAAATCCTCGGCCTTGACCGGGTCGACATCCACGCCTTGCCCGGCCTCGTATAAAGCCCCCAAACTGAACAAGGCGGCGGCCTCACCCTGGGCGGCGGCCTTCTTGTACCATTGTTCGGCCACCTTAGAATCGGCGGGGCAGCCGCGTCCGGCCCGGATCATATTGGCCAGATTGTACTGGGCCTGGGCGTCGCCGGCCTTGGCGGCGGCCAGATACCAGCGCAGGGCTTCGGTATCGTTGGCGCGCACGCCCAAGCCCTGGTCGTACATCACCGCCAGCGCGTATTGGCCGTGCGGATCATTGGCCTTGGCCGCCTTGGTGTACCACGACACCGCCTCGACTTCGTCCAAATCGACGCCCTGGCCCTGACGATAGGCATTGCCCAGAGCGACCCAGGCAGCAGGGGTGTCGGCCTGTTTCAGGGCCGCCACATCGACCGAGCCGCCGCCGTCCAGGTCCAGCGGGTCGCTATCGGCATCGGGGGCGATCAGCGGTGCATCCATGCCGCCATCCCCTTCCGGTCCCGAAGCCGGTTTCAGGCTGTCGAGCAGGTCGTCCAGGCTTTGCCGCTGGCGCGGGGTCGGATGGTCGGCGGGCGGAGTGATGTCGATCCCTTGAGCCTGCATCTGCTGCAAGGTGCGACCCGCCTGAGGGTGCCCCTGGGCGGCGGCGCGGTGCAGCCAGCGCACGGCTTCGGAGGTGTCGCGCGCGACCTTCTGCCCCAGGCGATAGGCCTCGCCCAGGCTGAATTGCGCCGTCATTTCGCCGGCTTCCGCCGCCTTGCGATAGGCGGCGATGATTTCTGGTTCGCGTGCCATCAGCCCCCCCTATGTGCTTAGGCGGTGATCACCACCTTGTTGCGTCCGCCCAACTTGCCGTCGTAAAGCGCGCGGTCGGCCAGTTCGATGGCGTCGTCTACCGACAGGTCTGCGTTGATTTCGGCGATGCCGAAGGTGGCGGTGACCGGAATGGGGGTGCCGCGATCATCGGTCAGTTCCAGGGCGGCGATGGCGGCACGGATGCGTTCCAGCACCAAGGCGCCGTTCTCGGCATTGGTGCCGGGCAGACACAGCAGGAATTCCTCGCCGCCATAGCGGTACACCACGTCATAGGGGCGCACGGTGGCCTTCAAGACGGCGGCGACGGCGCGCAGCACCTTGTCGCCCTGCGAATGGCCGAAGCCGTCATTGATCTTCTTGAAATGGTCGATATCGGCCAAGGCCAGGGACAAGGGCAGCTTTTGCCGGATGGCGCGGTCGCGTTCGCCCATCAGATGGGTGCGCATGCTTTGGCGGTTGGACAACCCGGTTAGCGGATCGACGGTGGCCAGGGCCTTCCACACCTCGCGTTCCAGGCTTTGGGCGGTGGCGCCGAAGGACAGAACCGACATCATCAGCGTTTCGTAATCCGACGTGGTCACCGTCAGCCCGGCCTGGGCCCGGCCCGACAATTGCGCCGCCTTGTCATGGACCTCGTCATGTTCCGCCGCCAGTTGGGCGAAGTCGGGAAAATCGGCGAAAGGCGTGCCGCCGGCGTTTTTGTGCCACTGATCGAACGGACAGGCACAGGCGGCGGGATCGGGAAACTTGACGCCGTCCTGGCGGTTCAGCACCGCCTGATACCAGCGGTGCAGCCAGTCGAAATGACCGGCCAGCCCCTGCTGAAACGCCGTCAGCGAGGCAAAAACCTCTTCCGGTTTCATTGCATGCCCTCTTTACGATGGTCTGGGGGCAAGCATGCTCTTTGGATGTGTGCGTATCAAGGGCCTTCACACCGCCCACTGCAATCGCCACTCGCCATAGGGCAGGATATCCGGTGGTTCGCCATTGGCGCCGACCCAGGAATCAACCACGAATTCAAGACCTTGATCATCAGTGATGGTCACCGCCACATGTTGCAGCAAGACCGTGTAGCGGGTGACCAGATCCCCCAGGCGGTGGTGGACGACCAGGCCGGAGCGGATCAGGCGGTCCAGGGTGTTGCGGGTGTTGATCGCCTCGGATACGCAATCGAGCTGGTCGGGCTCATCCCAATCCACATGGCGGTTGCCCGGCGCGTCGGCCCAGGTGCCGTTGCGGCTGCCGGTAAAGTTTTCCATCTGGGCGATGGCTTGGCCGATGCGCTGACGCTCCGTCGCCGCGTCATCGACGTCGGCAAACAGGGCGCGCAGCAGACCGGCTTCGGCATCGCTCAGGGTGATGGGGTCTTGATGGCTACAGGCGGTACCGGTGCAGACGATCATGGCGGCGATCAGGGGATCGCCGGAGATGTCGGCATTGGCGGCGATGATGGCGGCAGCGCGGTGCTGCCAATCATCGGGGTCTTCGGCCAGGGCGGCGCTTTCCTGGGCCCCGGCCACATTTGGGATCAGGATCAAGAGACCGACCAGCAGGGGGATCAGATAGGACATGGCGGCTCTCAGCGGATGATCAGGCGGCCCAGCAGGACTTCCACGGCTTTTTCCGCTCCCGGCTCCTTGCGTACCAGATCCAGGGCGATGGCCTTGACGGTGGCCGCCGGGTTGCCGCGGGAAAACTCTTCCCAGGTCATGGCCGACAAGGCATGGGCGATTTTCACCCCCACCGACTTGTCCACCTTGGCGCCGTCCTGATGGAAGACGACGGTGGCGTCCACCACCACCATGTGGAAAATACCACTTTCGTCCCAGTATTCCACGTTGATGGCGGGCAGCTTGACATAGAATTCGCTGCCCTTGGCCCCTGCCGCCAGAGCCGGGCCCATGGGCAGGAGCAACAATCCGACCAGGAACGCGCGCCGCTTCATGACGGTTCGGTCTCCGACAGAACGACGCGGGCTTCGGCCAGTTCGGCCCCCATCAGGCGGATATTGCCCAACAGGGCGCCGACGATGACGCGCACGCCCTTGGGGGCTTTTTCCAATTGCTCGGTCAGGCGCTCCTTGCCGATGACGACGCAGGCGGTTTCCTCTTCCGCCAGGGCCGAGGCCATGCGCGGTTGGTCGTCGATCAACGCCATTTCGCCGAAGATGCCGCCTTGCAGGATGGTGCCGATGGCGATGCGCTTGCCCTGCACTGTCTTGTAGACCGAGACTCGGCCATATTCGACCACATAGGCTTCGGACCCTGGGGTGCCTTCCTCGAAGATCAGCGAACCGGGGGCGAAGACCTTACGCCGCGAATTGGACAGATTACTCATGACCCCGTGTTCCTAATTCTGACGCCGGGCGGTGAAATTCTTGGGCACCAGCACGGTGTTTTGCGCCGGGGCGATGGCGTCGCGGTCGGGATAGTCGATGGTGTAATGCAGTCCCCGGCTTTCCCGCCGAGACAGGGCCGAGCGTACGATCAGATCGGCGACCATGGCCAGGTTGCGCAGTTCCAACAGGTCGTTGGTGACGCGGAAGGTGCCGTAATATTCGGCGATTTCCGACAGCAGCAGCTTGATGCGGTGCTTGGCCCGCTCCAGTCGCTTGGTCGAGCGCACGATGCCCACATAATCCCACATGAAGCGGCGCAATTCGTCCCAATTGTGGGCGACCACCACTTCTTCATCCGAATCGGTGACCCAGCTTTCATCCCAGGCGGCCACCACCGGCGGCGGAGCGATGGACGCCATGTTGGCGGCGATGTCGGTGGCGGCGGCGGCGCCGAACACCAGGCATTCCAGCAACGAGTTCGACGCCATGCGGTTGGCCCCGTGCAGGCCGGTGCATGACACCTCGCCGATGGCATAGAGGTTGGGCACGTCGGTGCGGCCCGACAGATCGGTCAACACGCCGCCGCAGGTGTAATGGGCGGCGGGCACCACCGGAATGGGCTCGCGCGTCATGTCTATGCCGAATTTCAGGCATTCGGCATAGACGGTGGGGAAGTGGCTTTTGATGAAGTCGGCGGGCTTGTGGCTGATGTCCAGATAGACGTTGGGGCAGCCCAGCCGCTTCATTACGTCGTCGATGGCCCGGGCCACCACGTCGCGGGGCGCCAACTCGCCGCGCGGGTCGTAATCATCCATGAAGCGGGTGCCGTCGGGGCGCAGCAGGTGGCCGCCTTCGCCGCGCACCGCCTCGGTGACCAGAAAGGTCTTGGCCTTGGGGTGATAAAGGCAGGTGGGGTGGAATTGCGAGAATTCCATGTTGGACACCCGGCAACCGGCACGCCAGGCCATGGCGATGCCGTCACCGGTGGAGCCGTCGGGATTGGACGAATAGAGGTAAACGCGAGACGCGCCGCCGGTGGCCAGCACCACGGCGCGGGCCGGCAAGGTGATGACCCGACCGGACGAGCGGTCGAGCGCATAGGCGCCGACGCAGCGGCCCAGCCGTCCGCCACCCAGGCGTTCGCGGATCAGGTCGACGGCGATGTGGTGCTCGAAAACCTCGGCCCCCGATTCGAGGATGCGTTCCATCAAGGCGGTCTGCACCGCTTTGCCGGTGGCGTCGGCGGAGTGGATGACGCGGCGGTGCGAGTGCCCGCCTTCCCGCGTCAGGTGATAATCGCCGCCCTCGCGGTCGAAGAGAACGCCGTTATCGATCAACCACTGGATGGCCGGTTTGGCGTTGTCGACGACGAAACGTACAGTCTCGGCATTGCACAAGCCGCCGCCGGCGGTCAGGGTGTCGGCCAAATGGGCGTCGGTGGTGTCGGCGGCGTCCAGCACGGCGGCGATGCCGCCTTGGGCATACATGGTGCTGCCTTCCGACAGCGGTCCCTTGGCCAGGATGGCAATCCGGGCCTGGGGCTTGGCTTCCAGCACGCGCAGGGCCAGGGACAGGCCGGCAGCGCCGGAACCGATGACGAGCAGGTCATAGGACATAAGCGGGTTCTCCCCCATCAGCTCCAGTCCAGGCCGATATCCACGGCCGGGGCGGATTGGGTGATGCGTCCGACGGAAACGAAATCGACACCGGTTTCGGCGATGGCGCGGATGGTCTCCAGCGTCACCCCGCCCGAGGCTTCGGTCTTGCAGCGGCCCCCCACCAGGGCGACCGCCTGGCGCAGGATGTCGGGGCCCATATTGTCCAACAGCACGATGTCGGCACCGGCTTCAACCGCCTCGGCCACCTGCTCCAGGGTGTCGCACTCGGCTTCGATGTTGGGATGGCCGGCGGATTTGGCGGCCCGGACCGCAGGTCCGACGCCGCCGCAGACGGCGATGTGGTTGTCCTTGATCAGCACGCCGTCATAAAGGCCCATACGGTGATTTTTGGCGCCGCCGCAGAGGGTGGCGTACTTGGACAGCTTGCGCAGGCCGGGGATGGTCTTGCGGGTGTCCAAAAGCGTGCAACCGGTGCCGTTGATCTTTTCGGCGTACTGGGCGGTCACGGTGGCGATGCCGCTCATCAATTGCAGCAGGTTGAGAGCGGTGCGTTCGGCGGTCAGCAGGCCACGGGCCGGGCCTTCGATCTCGGCCAGCACGGTGCCGGCGGCGACCTTTTGGCCATCGCTGACGCGGGCGGCGAAGCGGGCTTCCGGCACCACCATGCGAAACGCCTCGGCCGCCACCGGCAGGCCGGAAATGACCATGGCGTGGCGCGCCTGCATGACCCCCTTGAAGCGCAGGTCAGCGGGGATGACGCTGCTTGAGGTGATGTCGCCGGCCTCCAGGTCGTTGCCGCCCACGTCTTCCGACAGCGCCGCCAGGATGACCCGGCGTGCGTCGATCATGTCGATCTTGTCAGCCATTGGACGAGCCCCCCATGGGAACGGACACCGACAGTTCCAACATGCGTTCCAACGGCTTCAGCGCCTTGATCCGCAAGTCTTCCGGCACGGCGATGGCCGGGCCTTCATTGGCCATGGCCAGATAGATCTTTTCCAGCGTGTTCTTGGCCATGAACGGGCAATCGGCGCACGACGCGCAGGCGCCGTCGGCGAAAGGCGCGGGGATGAAGGTCTTTTCCGGCGCCGCCTTGGTCATCTGGTGGATGATGTGCGGCTCGGTGGCGATGATGAATTCAGTCCCATCCGTCTTGACGACGTAATCCAGGATGCCCTTGGTCGAGCCGATGTAATCGGCGTGGCGCAGCACCGTTTCCGGGCATTCCGGATGGGCGGCGACCAGGGCGGCGGGATGGCGGGTCTTGAGCTTGACCAGTTCTTTCTCGGAAAACTGTTCATGGATGATGCAGCTGCCCGGCCACAGGGTCATGTCGCGCCCGGTCTTCCTGGCGATGAAGCTGCCCAGGTGACGGTCGGGGGCGAACAGGATGGGCCGGTCGGCGGGCAGGGAATTGACGATCACCTCGGCGTTGGACGAGGTGACGATGACGTCGGACAGCGCCTTGATGTCGGCGGAACAGTTGATGTAGGTCACCGCGATGTGATCGGGATGGGTGGCGCGGAAAGCGGCAAAGGTGTCAGGGCGGCAGGATTCCTCCAAGGAACAGCCGGCCTCGGCATCGGGAATGACCACGATCTTGCCCGGGCTCAGGATTTTCGCCACTTCGCCCATGAAGCGGACGCCGCAAAACACGATCATGTCGGCATCGGTGGCCGCCGCCTTGCGCGACAGATCCAGCGAATCGCCGACGAAATCGGCCAGATCCTGGATTTCGCCATCCTGGTAGTAATGGGCCAGGATGATGGCGTTCTTTTCCTTGCGCAGACGGTTGATGGCCTGGGCTATGTCCATGGTGGGATCAAGGTCAGCCTCGGTCAGGGCACCGGCGGGAAGCGGCAAAACGGTATCGGTCATGGGAAACGGGCCTCGGATGGTGGGGGAGTGGCGAACTCCCGAATTCCTGAAGGATGAAGTAAGAGCCAATTTCGCGGCCAAAGGCAACCCGTCAGGCGCAGCCATTTAAATTAGATAAATCGTATACCTTCTAAAGGAGGGTATTATCCATACGGATAGCAGGCTGTGACGGCGCGTGTTTTTTATTCATTATAGGGTTGGGTTTGCAGGAAATTGGCGGGATTTTGATATGGGCGCAGCTGTGGCGCAGGAAGGTTTTGATACTCCTCCCCTGATCGTGGTCATCGAAGACGAACCGATGGTTCTTTCTGCCTATGAGTTGATGTTCGAGGCTTGGGGTTACCGTTTCGTCGGTGCCGTCAGTGCCACGGTGGCCTTGGCCAAGTTGGCGGTGCTGCGGTCGCCCCCCGACTTCATCGTCGCCGATTACCGTCTGGCCGAGGGCCAGACCGGAACCCAGGCCATCTGCGTGTTGCGCCAGGCTTTCGGCCACGACATCCCCGGTCTGCTGGTCACCGGCGAAACCTCGATCGAGACCTTGCGCGATGCCGCCTCGACCGGTTTCCCGCTGTTGCGCAAGCCGATCAGTTCGCGTCAGTTGCAAGATGCCGTTGCCCGTGGCATCGCCACCGGGTTTTGATCCCCGCTTTCCGTCAATCCGATTCTTGGGTCAGCGCCAAGCGGGCGTAATCGTCCTTGCGGTAATCTTCCAGCAGCGCCTGAACGTCTTCCGCCGGTTTGCCTAATTGGCGCAGCACATGGCCGGTCAGTTGCAGGCTACCTTCCAGCATCTCCGGCACCACGGCGGTGGCGCCGCCGGCTTCCAGCCCCTTGGCTTGGCGGCGGTCGCGGGCACGGGCCAGGATACGCAATTCAGGGAACAGGGCGCGCAGGCGCGGCACCAGCTTTTCCCGGCTCGAGCCGGAATCGATGGTCAGCACCACGGCGCGGGCTCGGTCGCCGCCCACCGCCTTCAGCACCTCGAGCTTGCGGATGTCGCCGAAAAATACCGGCTCGCCCCGTTTGCGCAGGGCGTCCACCAGCAACGGCTCACGCTCGATCCCCACATAGGGGATGTTCTGTTCGCGCAGGATGGACAGCACGATCTGGCCGGCGCGACCGCAGCCGGCAATGATCACATGATTAGCCAGATCCTTGGTTTCCGTCCCCGGATGGGGTAGGTCGCCGGAATGCAGGCGCTGGTGCCGGGCGATCCATTCCGCCAGTAGGGCCAGAAGCGGGGTCAGCGCCATGCTGATGGCGACGATGCCGGTGACCAGCTTGGCGGTATTGGCATCGAGCAGATTGCTTTGCTGGGCGCGGGCCAGGACGACGAAGGCGAATTCTCCGCCTTGGGCCAGCAACAGCCCCAGATGCAAGGCGATATAGAGCGGGAAGCGGAAGGCCAAGGCCAGCGCCGCCAGGATCGACGCCTTGACCGCCAGCAGCAGGCCGACGCCGATGGCGGTGCGCGGCAGATCGGCCAGCAGCGCGGTGGGATCGACGGTCATGCCCACGGTCAGGAAGAACAGGCCCATCAACAGGCCGCGTACCGGCAGGATGTCGGCCTCCACCTGATGGCGGAACTCGGTGGACGCCAGCATCACCCCGGCCAGGAAGGCGCCCAGCGAATGGGACAGTCCCAGGGATTCGGTGGCGAACGAGGTGCCGATCACCGCGAACAGGGCGGCGGCGACGAACACCTCGGGCGAGCGGGTGGCGGCCACCGCCTGGAACAGGGGCCTGAGCGCCAGCCGGGCGAGGACGAAGATGACCGCCATGGCCAAAGCCGCCTTGGACAAGGCGATGGCCATGCCGGTCAGCATGCCCAAACCGTTGGCGCCCGAGCCCAGAAGCGGGATCATCACCAACAGCGGCACCACCGCCAGATCCTGCAAGATCAGCACCGCCACCGCCACCCGACCGGTCTGGCTGGTCAGTTGGCTGCGTTCGGACAGGATTTGCAGGACGAAGGCGGTGGAGGAAAAGGCCAGGGCCAGGCCGACGATCACGGCGCTGGCGAAGGGCAGGGCCGGCAGCAGCAGTGCCAGTACCAGCGCCGCCACCAGACCGGTGGCCAGCACCTGGGCCGAGCCCAGGCCGAAGATGAAATGGCGGATCACCCGCAGGCGATCCCACGACAGTTCGAGACCGATCATGAACAGCAGGAAGACGATGCCCAACTCGGCCAGGGATCGGGTTCCCTCGTTATCGGCGATCAGGCCCAATCCCACCGGTCCGGCCACCGAGCCGGCGATCAGATAGCCCAGGACCGGGCTGACCCGTAGGCGGTGGCACAGCGGCGAAACCAGCACGGCAATGGCCAGGAAGATAAGAACGTCGATGATGATGCCGTGATCCACAAAACCTCTCCGTCTCGACGCAATCGTATCCTGTCTTGCCTGCCATGTGCCCATCGCCTCTGGACAAGCCGGGTGGCGCCCCTTAAACCGGTTACAGCGAAAGGAGGCCACGCGTGATCGACAGCATGAATGCGGCGATCTTAATCTTGGCCGCGCTGGTGTCCATCAGCGTGTTGTCCAGTCTGCTGTCCTATCGCGTCGGCGCCCCTTTGCTGCTGGTGTTCCTGGGCGTCGGCCTGCTGGCCGGCCAGGACGGTATCGGCGGCCTGGGTTTCGACGATGTCGGCAGCGCCTATCTGATCGGCTCCATCGCCTTGGCTATCGTACTGTTCGATTCCGGCTTTCATACCCCGTTCAAGTCTGTGCGCCAAGCGGCGTTTCCGGCTTTGTCGCTGGCGACCATAGGCGTCGTCGGTACGGCGGCGGTGGTGGCGGTGCCGGCCTTCTACCTTCTGGGGCTGGATTGGCTGGAAAGCTTGCTGTTGGGCAGCATCGTCGCCTCCACCGACGCGGCGGCGGTGTTCTTCCTCATGCGGGTGGGCGGTATCACCGTGCGCGAGCGCGTGCGGTCGATCCTGGAAGTGGAATCGGGCAGCAACGACCCCATGGCCATCTTCCTGACCGTGGTCCTGATCGAATTCATCGTCGACCGTTCCACCCATAACGGCTTCGGCCTTTATGTGGTCTTGCACCTGTTGCAACAATTCGGCATCGGCACCGTCGCCGGTCTGGCCGGCGGCGCCATCATCGTCCAGGCGGTCAACCGGTTGGGGCTGGAACGCGGGCTGATGCCCATCGCTGCCCTGTCCCTGGCCCTGGTGCTGTTCGCCGGCACTGCCGTTATCGGCGGCTCGGGCTTTCTGGCGGTTTATGTGGCCGGGCTGGTGGCGGGCAATTCCGCCCTGGTCGCCCCCGATACCATGCGCCGTTTTCAGGATGGCGCCTCGTGGTTGGCCCAGATCGCCATGTTTCTGACGCTGGGGTTGTTGGCGACGCCGTCGCAATTCATTCCGCTGCTGCTGCCGTCGCTGGGCATCGCCGCGGTGCTGATCTTCGTCGCCCGTCCGCTGGCGGTGTGGGTGGGGTTGCTGCCGTTTCGCACCAATCGCAACGAAACCGCCTTTGTCGCCTGGGTGGGCTTGCGCGGCGCCGTCTCCATCTTGCTGGCAGTACTGCCCATGGTGGCGGGTATGGAAAACGGGCGTCTGTTCTTCAACGTCACCTTCATCGTCGTGTTGGTGTCGCTGGCCTTGCAGGGCTGGACCCTGGGACCGGTGGCCCGCTGGCTGGGCCAGGTGGTGCCGCGCCGCATCGGCCCGGTGGAACGCATGGAGCTGGAAATCCCCGGCGCCCGCCATGAGCTGGTATCCTACCGCATCGTTCCCGATTCCCTGGTCGCCCATGGCCACCGGCTGCCGCGTTGGGCGGCGCCGTCGCTGGTGGTGCGCGACGGACGATCCTTGCTGGGGGTGACGGTCAGCGCGTTGCGCCCCGGCGATCTGGTCTGGCTGTTTGCCCGCCCCGACAGGGTCAACCAGTTGGACCGCCTGTTCGCCAGCCCGGCCGGCGCCGCCGAGGCCGATCGACAGTTCTTCGGCGACTTTCCCATTGATCCGCACGCCAAGATGACCGATCTGGGGCTGCTTTACGGTCTGGCCATGCCGCCCGATTGCCGCGAGGTCACCGTCGCCCAATGGATGGCCGACGTGTTGGGCACCTATCCCGGCATCGGCGACCGCATCGCCCTGGGCGAGGTGGAACTGATCGTCCGCGCCCTCGGTCCCGACGATGCCATCAGCGAAATCGGCTTGGCCACCGAGCCGACCCAGATCGACAAGCCGCGCCTGCCGCTGTTCCCGTCGGGACGGGAAATCCGCCACAAGCTCAAGGGCTGGCTCAGGCGTCGCGGTTGAACTGTTCCAGCAACTGGCCGATGCGGACGGGATCACCCTGGCCCATGACCTGCTGGGCGAAGCCGCGCGACTGGATGTGGTCCAGGGTGCGGATGCGCTTTTTCACCACCGGGATGTTGGTGGCCGACATGGACAGATCATGGATGCCCAGGCCCAGCAGCAGCCCGGCATAGCGCGGGTCGCCGGCCACCTCGCCGCAGACGCCGACGGGGATGCGGGCGCGGTTGGCGGCCTCGGCGGTGAACTGGATCAGCCGTAGCACCGCCGGGTGCAGCGGGTTGTACAGATGCGCCACCGCTTCGTCGGCGCGGTCGATGGCCAAGGTGTACTGGGTCAGGTCGTTGGTGCCGATGGAAAAGAAATCAGCGTGCCCGGCCAGGGAATCCGCCGACAAGGCGGCGCCGGGGATCTCGATCATCACGCCCAGGGGCGGCAACGGGTCGGGCAGGGGGCTGCCGGCCTGACGCAGGCGTTGGGCGGCGCGGTCGCGCGCCGCGCGCACGGCACTGACTTCGTCGATGGTGGCGACCATGGGGACCAAAATGCGCACCGGGCCATGGACGCTGGCGCGCAAAATCGCCGACATCTGGATATCCAGCAATTCCGGGCGGGCCAGCGACAGCCGTACGGCGCGCAGGCCGAGCGCCGGATTGGGGCCGGGGATGATGCCGAGCGAATGGGCCAGCTTGTCGCCGCCCACGTCCAGGGTACGGATGGTCACCGGGCGCCCGTCCATACGTTCGACCACAGTGCGCATGACCTGATATTGCTCGTCCTCGTCGGGCAGGTCGTCGCGGTTCATGTACAAAAATTCCGAGCGGAACAGGCCGATGCCCTCGGCTCCGGCGGCGAGGACCGAATCCACCTCGGACGGCAATTCGATATTGGCCTGCAACAGCAATCGCACGCCATCGCGGGTGATGGCCGGCACGTCGCGCAGCCGGGCCAAGGTGCGCCGCTCGCGCAAATAGCGGGCACGGCCCTGGCGATAGGTGCCCAAGGTGGCGCCATCGGGGTTGATGATCACCTGGCCGTGGCTGCCGTCGATGATGGCGGTGGTGCCGCTGGCGGTGTTCTTCAGCAACCCGGCGACACCCAGCACCGCCGGCAGCCCGAGCGAGCGAGCCATGATGGCGGTATGGCTTTCGGCGCCGCCCAGTTGGGTGGCGATGCCGGCCACGTGCTTGGGGTCCAACAGCGCGGTGTCGGCGGGGGTCAGATCCTCGGCCAGGATGATGGCGTTCTTGGGCAGGGACTGGAACGGGCGATAGGTCTTGCCGGTCAGGTTGCGAATCAGCCGGCGGCCCAGATCGCGGATATCGGCGACGCGGGCGGCCAGATAGCTGTCGTCCATGGCCTCGAAGCCGCGGGCGATCTGGTCGATTTCGTGTTGGACGGCGGCTTCGGCGTTGATGCGGTCCACTTCGATGCGGCGATGGACGCCCCGGATCAGCCGCGAGCCGTGCAGCATCTGCTGATAGGCGTCCAGCAGATAGCCCAGTTCTTCCGAGGCCGAGCCTTCCAGGGTGCGGGCCTTGTCTTGCAGGCGCGCCACCTGCTGGCCGGCCTGCTGGGCGGCGACGGTGAAGCGCTGTTTCTCGTTTTCCACCTGGGCGGGCAGGATACAGAATTCGGCCACGGTGACGGTGTCGGATTCATGCCGATAGACCGTGCCGATGGCGATACCCCGGCTGACCGCCATTCCCTCGAGCCGTATTTCGGCCATGGCCGGGCTCAGTCTTCTTCGTCGAATTTTTGCGCGATCAGGGCGCACAGGGCATCCAGCGCCGCTTCGGCCTGAGGACCGGAGGCGGCGAGATCGATACAGCAGCC
Organism: Magnetospirillum gryphiswaldense MSR-1 v2; assembly: GCF_000513295.1. Classification (NCBI taxonomy): domain Bacteria; kingdom Pseudomonadati; phylum Pseudomonadota; class Alphaproteobacteria; order Rhodospirillales; family Rhodospirillaceae; genus Magnetospirillum; species Magnetospirillum gryphiswaldense. Next base: position 1,884,266 of record NC_023065.1, on the reverse strand, counting down.
CGGGGCGGCGGCCAGCATCATCAGGCCCATGATCGACATGCCCGACACCTCGGTGCCGCGATGGGCGACATTGACCTGGGCGTCGAAGGTGGCGGCCAGCTTGACGAACTTGGCGGCGGCGCGGGCGTGCAGGCCGCGCCGGTTGCAGATGGTCGCCTGACGGGAAATGGGATTGTCCAGGACGGGGGCTGAATCGGCGTTCATTTACGGTCCTGGGTCAAAAGCTTGGAGGCGACGTTGATGTATTTGCGCCCGGCATCCTGGGCCGAGGCGACGGATTCCGCCAAGGGCTCGGAATGGCGCACGCTGGCCAGCTTGATCAGCATGGGCAGGTTGACGCCGGCGATGACCTCGACCTTGGCCTTGTCCATGATGGAAATGGCCAGGTTCGACGGCGTGCCGCCGAACATGTCGGTCAGCACCACCACGCCGGTGCCGTCGTCGCACTTGGCCACCGAGGCCAGAATATCGTTGCGGCGCTGTTCCATGTCGTCGTCGGGGCCGATACACACCGCCCCCACATTGGGTTGCGGGCCGACCACGTGTTCCATGGCGGCCACCAGTTCATCGGCCAGCCGGCCGTGGGTGACGAGTACCAGACCGATCATTTCCATCCCCTCATCATATCCCTTCCAGGCCCAGCTCGCGGTGACGCAGCTCGACCCTGGCGCCTTGGTCTTTCAGCCAATGGGCCAGACGCTCGGCCACATAGACCGAACGGTGCCTGCCGCCGGTGCAACCGACGGCAATGGTCAGATAGCTCTTACCCTCCGCCGCGAAGCGCGGCAACAGTGGTGCGAGCAAATTGGTCAAAGAGCCGAAGAAACCGGCGAAGGCCGGATCGGCGCTGACATAATCGGCCACCCCCTGGTCGCGCCCGGTCAACGGCTTCAATTCGGCGACGTAATGGGGATTGGCGAGAAAGCGGGCGTCGAACACCAGATCGGCCTCGCGCGGCAGCCCCTCGCGGTAGGCGAACGAGGTGACGAAGACCAGAAGGTCGCGGTCGGAATCCATGGCGAAATGCGATGACAGCACCCGCTTGAACTCGCCCGGCGCCAGGTTCGAGGTGTCGAACACCACATCGGCGCGGCGTTTCAACGGGCTGACCAGACCGCGTTCATGGCGGATGCCGTCGATCAGCGGACGGTCGGCGGCCAGCGGATGGCGGCGCCGCGTCTCGGTGAAACGCCGCCGCAACACCTCGTCGTCGCAATCGAGGAACAGCAAACGGACGTCGCGCCCGGTCTCGGCCATGATGCGGTCGATTTCGGCCAGCACCGGCTCGACGCCGAAATCGCGGGTGCGGATGTCGATGCCGACCGCCAGCGGACGCCCGCCACCGCCTTGCATCAGGCTGGCGAGCAGCATCACCGGCAGGTTGTCCACCGCCTCGTAGCTCAGGTCTTCCAGCACTTTCAACGCCGAGGTCTTACCGGCGCCCGACAGCCCGGTAACGATGACGGCGCGGCCCGAAGCCGGCGAAGGGGTGAAATTTTCGCTCATTACAGGATGGTACTATCTCGCGTCGCCACCCCGAGGGCAAGGCGAACCTTGGCCGGGGTCGAGGACTCGAAGGCGGCCAGCGCCACCCGGGGGACGTGAATGCCCAGAAAAGCCGCCATTCCCGGCTCGGGCAGGCGCTCGATGTCCTTGGCCGCGACCAGATCGACCACCAGCGCCACCGGCACCCGGTCGCGGTGGGGCAGACGGACGATGCCCAGGCCCCGCACCTCCAGCATGCCGGCGATGGCGGCGGGGCACGAGGCGAACAGGCGGGAATCCTGGGCGGATAATTGGGTCTGGTCGTCGGCGACCAAAATGGCGCCGCCATCGATCAGCCGCAAGGCAAGGTCCGACTTGCCGCCGCCCGAGGGGCCACGGATGACGACGGCATGACCGCCGATCTCGACGCTGGTGGCATGAACCAGTTGCATGAAAACAGCGTGTGCGTAGATGGGAGGGGAGTCAAGGGGAGGTGGGGGCGGGAGATGGCGGATTGGCCCCCATGGTCGACGTTCCTGCCCGATTTACGCGTCCGGGAAATCGGTCGTTCGCCCACAGTGGGGCTGAACGAGTGTGAATGACAGATCCTGGAACTAGCTGCATCCAATTCATGACGTCCTAAGCAAAGCCAGTTGCGCGAGCGGGACGCACTTCTCTTTAGCCACGAAGCCGGTGTAGCGGGCTTCGGACGGCTGCATGTAGAGAACGTGAAGCGGCAGATTCTCGCCCGCTAACCGCATCTCCTCTTTGAGTTGGGAAAGAGCCTCGCCGCCGGGGCCAACGATTAGAATGTCGATGTCCGCGCCAATTCCGCTTAGCGTCGAACCGAACATGTATGAATCGAAACTCGCCAGGGATTTGCAATGCCCCAATAAATGGGCGGCGACTTCACAGGCCGTCATCAGGCCGTCCTCATGCGCTCCTTCAGATTGTCCCATTTTAGCACCTCGCATCCGAGCTCTAGTCCCGCATCAACCGCTTCGGTCGTGGGGTTTCCGTTCGGATTGATGTTCCACGCAATATCTACCGGACCGAACCGCTCCCAAAGGCTGCGGACAGCGTCAGCGGTGGGTTCGTACTCTGCGATCATGCCTATCCTGAGAGAGCCCCCGCCCTTGAGGGAGACGCGGTGAACGCGGTCGAACTCCCGCAAGACCTGCGCCACGCGACCATATTGTCGAAGAAGCCTGTCTGAAAACTTGTAGACCTTGTGGGACGCAGTGTTGGCATTTCCGTCCAGGGCAGCCGAGCAGAGCGTCCCCCAATTCCCCCAGCCCACGCGATTTTCTTCAAGGTACTGGATCGCGCCACCTTCCCAGACGCAAGTCGACCGATAGCCACACATGAAATCCAACTCGGGGAATTGCTCCCTGTAACGGATCGCTATCGCCATATCGATGGTTTCATCGGGCGAAATCGCCGCGAGCACATCCGGTCGGTTTTGGGTCACGACCTTGATCACGTCACCCTCGACGTGCTCCGCAGTTGAACGCCCCGGCGGTGCGAAATTTTGGAGCGCGTACTTTACCTGCCATTTCACGAGAAGATTCTTTCCATCGATTCCGGGAAACGAATTGCGCGACCTGCGACGCCGCATACGTGTCGCTCCGACAGGCCTCGCACATGCTCCTTATATTCCGCGAAGGCTCGACGTTCATCGTCAGTGGCAAGCCCCAGATTGGCCTCGATGATCGCCTGAACGCGGTAGTGATTGGGCAGGATCACGCTCCTCATCCGCTGACTCCACGCTCCCGCAGCCTCGGATTCCGGATCATAGTCGAAGTCTGATCCGTCCACGGGTGCATATTTTTCCCAGATGGCCCTGTTTTCAGCCAGTATGCCGGTGACCGCGTCCCTCACCTGCCCACGATCGTCATATGCCCTGACCCCTTGCTTGAGCGCCAAGTTCGCGAGGTGATTATGCTTCCATTCGAGCAGCATATTGCGAGGGTAAGCCTCGGGGTCCTTATCGATCTTCGTATGACATGTCGGGCACAGAAGGATCAGGTTGTCGAACGAATCTGCGTCGAAATCGCCAGGCGGTCGGTCTTCATGGCGCGGCCCAGCATCGCCATGGGGGATGACATGCGCCATTTCCGCAATGTGCTTGTCGCCGCCCATTTCGACTGGGAATAGGGCATCAAGGCAATCAGGCTTCTGACAGTGGCCGGCAGCCGCAGCAAATAAGCGTAGTCGTGTTGCAGCCGGTATCGCCTTACGCTCTGCCATCAAAGCACCCTTTCCTCCGCCCGCAGCCGAGATATGAATGGGCGACCTTGCCCCCGCAGTCCAGTACGTTTCCGCAGAAAGCCTTCTAAACCCGCCTCCGGCTACAAGATGGCGGTCGCCTTGCACGGGCCAAATCGATGGTGGCTAGGGTATTCCCGTCACCTTGAACCCGCCCGTCCGCTTCCGTGAAGAGTTTCGGGCGCCGGGAGGCGTACGAAAGTCTCCGAGGAACGAACCCGCGGGGTGCTCCGTGAAGAGTTTCGGGCGCCGGGAGGCGTACGAAAGTCTCCGAGGAACGAACCCGCGGGGTGCAGACACAGGCCTATGGGGATTTCGTTTTTCGGCTGATCCTGGTGTCGGCGTGACGGCTCGTCGAAAGGTGCCAACTTGACGCGGAGAGGTCGTCACGTTGACCTGTCGAGCCGCTTTTCGGTGAGCCAGGATGGCCGCGAACCCGCGTGGCGTCGAGGGTTTCGGAGAAAAGCGCATATGGGATCGTCACCCGACGCGTGGCGGTTCGGGTGCCTGGTGTGGTCAGGCCATGCCGGATCATGGAGGACTCTCCCGGTTCGGCAGTGCCGCGACAGGCGGCGCACGAGGCTGGTGTCCCCGTTCGAAAACCTCGATAACTACCATGCGCCCGCCACAGCAGGGACATGGCCGGGATTCATCGGCGGGTTCCTCCGAGACCTCGGCTTCGGCCGGCGGGGCGACAGCGAGAAGCGCGCGGATGCGTTCGAGGCTTGCCTTTCGGCAGGACGCGGCAAGCAGGCCGTAATGCCGGATGCGATGGAATCCACGCGGCAGGATGTGCAGCAGGAAGCGGCGGATGAACTCGTCGGCGGAAACGGTCATGACGCGTTGCCGGTCGGCCCCCTCGCGTCGGTAGTCCTTGTAGCGGAACGTAACGCCGGCCTCGTCGAAGTCGATCAGGCGGCGGTTTGAGATGGCGACGCGGTGGGTGTAGCGCGCCAGGTAGGCGAGCACGGCCTCGGGGCCGCCGAAGGGGGGCTTGGCATAGACGACCCAACGCTTCTTCCGGACCGGAGAGAGATGGCGCAGGAATGCTCGCCTCTCGGCCAGATGGGCCGTGGCGCCAAAGAAGGCGAGTTGGCCGGAATCGTGAAGCGCAATCAGACGCGTGAGAAACAGACGACGGAACAGCGCGCCCAGCACCCTGACGGGAAGAAGGAATGCCGGACGGGACGACACCCATCGCCCGTCGGGCGCAATGCCGCCGCCGGGGACGATCATGTGCACGTGGGGATGATGCGTCAGGGCCGAGCCCCAGGTGTGGAGAACGGCGGTGATGCCGATGCGGGCGCCCAGATGCTTCGGATCCGCCGCGATCCTCAGCATCGTCTCCGACGCGGCGCGGAACAGCAGATCGTAGAGCACCGCCTTGTTGTGAAAGGCAATGCCGGCGACCTCGTCCGGCAGCGTGAAGACGACATGGAAATAGCCCACGGGGAGCAAATCGGCTTCCCGTTCCGCTAACCATGTCCGCGCGGCGGCTCCCTGACATTTGGGGCAATGTCGATTGCGGCAGCTGTTATAGGCGATCCGCCAATGCCCGCACTCCTTGCAGGCTTCGACGTGACCACCCAGCGCGGCGGTACGGCAATGCTCGATCGCCGACATGACCTTGAGCTGATGCAGGCTCAGATGGCCGGCATGGGCAGCCCGGTAGGCCGGTCCGGCAACTCGGAAGATATCGGCGACCTCGAGCGAGGCCCGCAACGGCTTAGCCGTTGGGCTCGATCTCTTCGGCCTTGAACAGAGCCAGCCTGTCGAGCGGGCTGACCACGGTGCGCACCGTCCGCGTCGCCACCTTGGTGTAGAGGGCGGTGTTCTCCAGCTTGCTGTGGCCGAGCAGGACCTGGATGATCCGGATGTCGACTCCGTCTTCCAACAGATGGGTGGCGAAGCTGTGGCGGAGCGTGTGCGGGCCGACCCGCTTGGTGATCTCCGCCGCCTGGGCCGCCTCGACCACAACACGATGCAGTTGCCGGGTGCTGATCGGCTTCATCGCGTGCTGGCCAGGGAACAACCAGCCATCGCGATGCATGACGCCCTGCTGACGTCCGAACGTCCACCACTGGCGCAACAAAGTGAGCAGATCAGGCGACAGCATCGCGTTGCGAGACCGGCCGCCTTTGCCGCGTTCGACCCTTATCAGCATGCGTTCGCTGTCGATATCGCGGACTTTGAGCGCGGAGACCTCGGCGACGCGCAGACCCGCGCCATAGGCGACCGACAAGGCCGCCTGGTGCTTGAGGCACGTCGTCGCATTCAACAGGCGGGCGACCTCTTCCCGGCTCAGCACCATCGGCAACTGGCGTGGATGGGAGATCCGCATCAGCTTGCGCGCCAGTTCGGGCCGGTCGATCGTATGAGTAAAGAAGAACCGCAGTGCCGAAACGATGCTGTTCATCGTCGGCACCGGCACGCCGGACTCACGCTGCTCCAACTGGAACTGGCGAATATCCTCCGCCGTGGCCGTGTCGGGCGAGCGCCCCAGGAATGCGGCGAAGCGCCCGACGTCACGGATATAGTTGCGCTGCGTCTCGCGTGAGAACCGGCGCATGGTCATGTCCTCGATCAACCGCTGACGCAATGGGCTGACCGGGGCGGAGGGGGGAATGAGAATGGTCATGGCATGGCTCCTCAAATCCAGTGAAGGAGCCAAAATGCTCGGACTATGCCGGCCCACACTCAACCATGGCGCAACTATCCGAACCTGACAGGCGCATCAACAAAGAACATCCATCCCGCGCAGCGGGTTCGTTCTCCGGCCCAAAGCGGACGTCGCCGAACACCGCCCCCGAATCAACACGTCAGCAGCGCCCCCACACAAACTACCCCGCTTTCAACTCCACCACGAACCGCGCCCCGCCACCTTCGCGGTTTTCCGCCCAAATCCGCCCGCCATGGGCGTCGACGATCTGTTTGCTGATGGACAGGCCCAGGCCGGAATGGGTGCCGAATTTCTCGCCCGCCGGGCGTTCGGTGTAGAAGCGGTCGAAGATGGCGTTCAGCTTGCCGTCGGGGATGCCGGGGCCGTCATCCTCGATGGTGAGGCGGATGGTCTGGCCGTGGCGGGCTGCCGCCAGCCGGATGGTGCCGCCCTCGGGCGAGAACGAGATGGCGTTGCCGATCAGGTTCCTGAGCACCTGCACCAGCCGGCCCTCGATGCCGTCCACCACCAAGGTATCGTCCGTCGGCAGGTCCAGCGGAAAATGCAGGGTTTCGGCGGTGCTGCGATAGACCTCGGCCAGGGTTGCCAGCAGCAGGGCCAGGGGCACCGGTTCGGTGTCGGCGCGGCTCATTTCCGCGTCCACGCGTGAGGCGTCGGAGATGTCGGTGATCAGCCGGTTCAGCCGCTCAACGTCGTCTTGGATGATGGCCAGCAGCTTTTTCTGCTTTTCCGGGTCGGACAGCCGTGCCGCCGTTTCCACCGCTGACCGCACGCTGGTCAGCGGGTTCTTGATCTCGTGCGCCACGTCGGCGGCGAAGCGTTCGATGGCGTCCATGCGGGCCCACAGGGCCTCGGTCATTTCCTTGAGCGCCACCGACAATTCGCCGATTTCGTCGCCGCGCCGCGACAGGTCGGGGATGCGGTGGGCGCGTCCGCGTCCGTGGCGCACCTGTTCGGCGGCCAGGGCCAGACGGCGGATGGGACGCGAGATGGTGCCGGCCATGTAGATGGACAGGGCGATGGTCACCGCCAGCGATACGGCGAAGGCCTGAAAGATGGCGACGCGCACCTGGAACAGGGCGCGGGCCACCCGGCTGCCGTCATGGCTGACCATCAGGGCGCCGACCACCTGTTTATAGCGCTGCACCGGTACCGCCACCGACAACAGAATACCGCCGGCGGGATGGCTGCGCACCACCCCTTCCGTCCGTCCGCCCAGGGCGGCGACCACTTCGGGGAAATGTTCGGCCTTTTGCTGCGGCGGCTCCAGATGCACCGGCAGGGTCTCGTCCAGCGGCATCCAGGTGGCGGCCTGTTCCCACCAGTAATCCAGGGTGGCCAGCCAACCCATCTGCCGGGGCGGGGCCAGATCCTCGATGCGGATATTGCCCTTGGCCGACAGCAGGAAGCGCGAATCGGCGGCCAGACCGCCCACCGCGTCGAACAGACGCGCGCGGATCTGCGCCGATTGCGCCAGACGGCGGACCATGTGCTGGGCCAGATCCTGGTTGATTTCCAGGAAGCCCAGCGCCTGTTCCGACACCGCGCCTTCGCCCACCGCACCGGCCATCATTTCCGCCTGGGTGGTCAGGCCGGCCAGTTCAGAGCGGATCAGGCCCTGCTTGTAGCGATCCAGGTACAGCAGGCCGGCGGCCAGGATGATCGGCGCGATCAGGTTGACCAGCAGGATGCGCCGGGTCAGCGGCGACGATAAGGGCCGCCAGCGCCGGCGCCGTTCAGGCTTCGTCACGATAGCGGTAACCGACGCCGTACAGGGTTTCGATCTGGGCGAAATCATCGTCGATGTCGCGGAACTTCTTGCGCAGGCGCTTGATGTGGCTGTCGATGGTGCGGTCGTCCACATAGATGCTTTCGCCGTAGGCGGCGTCGATCAACTGGTCGCGGTTCTTGACGTGGCCGGGGCGGCTGGCCAGGGATTTCAGGATCAGGAACTCGGTCACCGTCAGATCCACCTGCTTGCCGCTCCAGGTGCAGATATGGCGGCCCGGGTCCAGCACCAGCGGGCCACGCACGATGGCCGCGTTGGCGGCACTGGTGTCGCCGCCCTCGGCATTGGCGTCGAGACGGCGCAGCAGGGCGCGGATGCGTTCGATCAACAGCTTTTGCGAAAACGGTTTCTTGATGTAATCGTCGGCGCCCATGCGCAGGCCCAGCAATTCGTCGATCTCGTCGTCCTTCGAGGTCAGGAAGATCACCGGGATGGCCGATTGCTTGCGCAGGCGCTGCAACAATTCCATGCCGTCCATGCGCGGCATCTTGATGTCGAGCACGGCGAGGTCGACCGGCTGGCTGGTCAGGCCGCGCAGGGCCTCGGCCCCGTCGGAATAGGTGCGGACCTTGTAGCCCTCGGCCTCCAGCGCCATGGAAACCGAGGTCAGGATATTGCGGTCGTCGTCGACCAAGGCGATGGTGTGGGCCACGTTTTTGATACCCTTACGGCAGGAAGTCCGGCCACAGGGTGCCTAATCCCGCGGTTCGGGGCAATTGACTTTGCCATTGTGGCGAAATTATAGTCTGCACCGATGGTTCCCCAGATTTTGGGGTGAAAAGGGAATCCGGTATCGTCCTGTTGGGGCGTAAGCCGGGGCTGCCCCCGCAACTGTAGGCGGATAGGTTCGGTCGCTTTTAAAGATCGCCACTGGCTCGTCGTCAAGGTTTCCACCGACGTACGAACAAAGCCGGGAAGGCTGTTGACCGCACCCGTGACCCGCAAGCCAGGAGACCTGCCATCGCACCCGCGTGCGCACGCTTCATCGGGCGGGGTGACCCGAAGAAGTGCTCTGGCTCCTATTCTCTGGGGGGCCGGAAGTGCGTCCGCTTTCGCGGTTTGAAGGTGGAATATTATGCATATCATGGAAGGTTTTCTTCCCGCCGGCCACGCGCTGGCCTGGACCGCCGTCTCGGCGCCGTTCGTCTTTGTCGGTGTCGCCCGGTTGCGCAAGGTGTTGCGCGATCGCCCGGAGATGCGCCTGACCCTGGCCGCCGCCGGCGCCTTCGCCTTTGTCCTGTCGGCCTTGAAGTTGCCCAGCGTCACCGGGTCGTGCTCGCACCCCACCGGTACCGGCCTGGGGGCCATGGTGGTTGGACCGGCGGCGACCACGGTGCTGGGCACCATCGTGCTTCTGTTCCAATCCCTGTTGCTGGCCCATGGCGGGCTGACCACCTTGGGCGCCAACGTGTTTTCCATGGCGGTGGCCGGACCCTGGATCGCCTTCGGCGTGTGGAAGCTGGCCGGAAGGCTGGGCGCGCCCGTGGGCTTGGCGGTGTTCCTGGGCGCGGCCTTGGGCGATCTGGGCACCTATGTGGTGACCTCGGCCCAATTGGCCTTGGCTTTTCCCGATGAAATCAGCGGCTATGGCGGCGCCTTCGCCAAGTTCGCCGGCATTTTCGCCCTGACCCAGATTCCGCTGGCCATCGCCGAGGGTCTGCTGACCGTGGTGGTGATGAATGCCCTGGTCGGACGCCAGATCAAGCTGGAGGTGCGGGCATGAGCGCGCGTCTGAACTGGCTGCTGGTCGGTCTGGCGGTGTTGATCGCCGCCGCCCCCATGATCCTGGGTTTGCCGGGGGAATATGGCGGTGCCGATGATCGGGCCAAGTCGGCCATCGAGGAAACCGGCTATCAGCCGTGGTTCCAATCGGTGTGGGAACCGCCCTCGGGCGAAATCGCCAGCATGCTGTTTGCCTTGCAGGCCGCCTTGGGGGCCGGCGTGGTCGGCTATGTCATCGGCAGGCTGCAGGGCCGGCGCGAGCGACTGAAATGATCGAAGCCGATCGGCTGGCCCATGTCAGCCGGTGGCGGCCCTTGCCGCTGGCGGAAAAGTCTCTGTTATCCCTGGGGTTGCTGATCCTGGCCATGGCGTTGCCGCCATGGCCGGGTGGCGCCCTGGTGCTGGCGGCGGCTTCGGCCTCGGCCTTGCGCTCGGGGGTGCCGACCGTGGCTTGGCTGCGGCTGCTGGCGGCGCCCAGCCTGTTCATCGTCACCGGTGCCGCCACCTTGCTGGTGCAGGTGGGCGGCGATGGGTTCGCCCTGGCTGCCGATGGCGGGGCCCAGGCCGGCGCCTTGATGCTGCGGGCCCTGGCCGCCGTATCGGCGCTGTTGCTGCTGACCGTCACCACCCCCATGGCGGCGCTGCTGCACGGCCTGCGCCGCTTGGGCCTGCCCGAGGAATTGGTGGAGGTGACCATGACCACCTATCGCTTCATTTTCATTTTGCTGGATACGGCTTCGGCCATGCATGCCAGTCAGATGGCCCGGCTGGGTGGGCAAAGCTGGCGCACCCGCATCCGCTCCGCCGGTCTGCTGGCGGCGGCGTTGCTGCCGCGTGCGCTGGATCAGGCGCGGCGGTTGGAGGTGGGATTGCTGGCCCGCGGCTATGACGGCAGCTTACGGACCCTGGCCCCGGCTCCGGCCCCGCGCTTGCGGCGGCTGGCCCTGATCGGCGGCGGGTTGGCGGCGTTGGCGGGGGTAGGCCTGTGGATGTGATCCTGGAAGCACGCAGCCTGGTCCACGCCTATGCCGGTGGCGTCGAGGCGTTGTCGGATTTGTGTCTGACGGTTCCGCGCGGTCAGCGTCTGGCCATTCTCGGCCCCAATGGCGCCGGCAAGACCACCTTGCTGATGCATCTCAACGGCACCTTGCGGCCCAGTGCCGGTCAGGTTCTGCTGGATGGCCAGAAGGTGGGCTATGGCCGTGCCGACCTCAACCGCTGGCGCCGCCGCGTCGGTCTGGTGTTGCAGGAGCCCGACGATCAGTTGTTCGCCGCCAATGTGGCCGAGGATGTGTCGTTCGGCCCCCTGAACCTGGGATTACCCGAGGCCGAGGCGGCCCAGCGGGTGGCCGAGGCGCTGGAATCCTTACGCATTTCCCACTTGGCCGACCGTCCCACCCACATGCTGTCGTTCGGGCAGAAAAAGCGGGTGGCCATCGCCGGTGCCGTGGCCATGCGGCCCGAGGTGTTGTTGCTGGACGAGCCGTCGGCGGGGCTGGATGCCATGGGCACCGCCCATCTGTTGGCCGCGCTCGACAGGTTGCAGGCCATGGGCACCACCTTGGTCTTCACTACCCACGATGTTGATCTGGCCTGGGCTTGGTCGGACGCGGTGGCTCTGTTCCATCAGGGGCGGGTCATCGGCCAGGGAACGGCGGAACAGATCCTGGGCGATGCCGATACCCTGGCCCAGGTCCATCTGAAGCCGCCCTTCGCTCTTGCTTTGGGGTTGAAGGCGCGGCAAATGGGCTGGCTGGACTTTGACCAGGATTTGCCGCGCAGTCGCGCCGATAGCTTGGCTCTGCTCGACCGATTGGGCCGGTAGGTCTCCGTCATTCATACCATTGTAATATATCATTGCGCTGTGCGTTACGTCCGGCGTGAATGGTGTTTTCATTCTCACGCTACATTGGTTCCATTCTAAATCAACCGAATGGAATGAGGCATGAGGGCACTGCGCATTCACTGGACCCAAGCGGAAACCACGGCAGGGCATCACGACACCGTGTCGGTTCCCGATCGGCCCGAGGTCGATCGCGATGAGGCATTGGATCAAGTGTTCGCGCGGATTGCCGCGGCTTTGCCGGACCTTTCCGCTCGTCAGGAATCAATCCAAAGGGATGGGCGTGTCGAGGTCGCCTCCAGCGACATGGTCCTGCTGTTTCGCTGGTTGAACGGTCGCTGACCAGACGCCGCCGGCTCTTTTTCCCGCCCCACGAAAGAGCCGGTGGTCGGGGGCCCCCTTTCCCGCTTCGGCGGGAAAGGGGGGTGACCTTTGCCGGTCACGGCCAGCTCTGCCATGATGACGCCCACGACCAATGTCACGGATGCATCATGGATCAGGCCGCCGCGCAAGACTTGCCCCAGGACAACAAGCTGGCATCGCGCCGGGTGGTGCGGGCGTGCCGCAAGGCAGTCTTGTCCACCTTGCTGGCCGAAGGCGGCGCCCCCTATGGATCGTTGGTGACGGTAGCCCTGGATCACGACCTGTCGCCGATCCTGCTGTTGTCGGCCATGTCCGACCACAGTCGCAACATCGCTGGCGATGCTCGGGTGTCACTGTTGTTCGATGGCACCGATGGCCATCCCAATCCGCAGACCGGACCGCGCGTCACCGTGATGGGGCGGGCTGAGAAAACCGGTGACCCGCGTTTGCGGGCGCGTTTTCTGGCGCGTCATCCGGGGGCGGCCCTTTATGCGGAGTTCGCCGATTTCAGCTTCTGGCGGGTGGTGCCGGAGCGGGCTCACTTTGTCGGCGGTTTCGGGCGGGCGGTATGGTTGCCGGCACCTTTCGGCATCGATCCGACGGTGGCGGCCGCCTTTGCCGTCGCCCCCGAGCCCGCTGGGATCGTCGGGTGGGATTTGGATGGGGTTGATGTGATACGCGGTGATGTGTCGATGCGTATCTCTTTTGACCGTCCCGTCGAAAGTCCGGCAAGCGCGCACAACGCCTGGGAAAACTTGCAATTTCAAGGCCAGAAATGAGCATTCCTCAGGGCAGACATGACAGCAATATTATTGCGTCCTGACCGAGAGGCGAGTATCTTCCCCACCTCTTCAGGCGGTGGTGCGGCCTTATAGCGCCATGCGGGGATGACCCTACAACGCCCGGTCCGGCGGTTCGGACTGGCGATCAGGGCGACTTCCCTAAAAAAAGGGACGGAGAAAGGCAGATTATGAGCAATATCGGTATCCCCGGCGGAACGACGATCAATGCCGGCCTGCTGGCATGGATCGACGAGATGGCGAAGCTGTGCAAACCCGACAGCATTCACATCTGCGATGGTTCCCAGGCGGAATACGATGCCCTGTGCGCCCAGATGGTGGCCGCGGGCACCATGATCAAATTGAACGAGGCCAAGCGCCCCAATTCCTATCTGTGCCGTTCCGACCCGCGCGACGTTGCCCGTGTCGAAGACCGCACCTTCATCTGCTCGGTCTCCAAGGCTGATGCCGGCCCCACCAATAATTGGATGGCCCCGGACGAGATGAAGGTCCGCATGACCAAGCTGTATGACGGCTGCATGAAGGGCCGCACCATGTATGTGGTGCCGTTCTCCATGGGGCCGTTGGGCTCGGATATCGCTCATATCGGCGTGCAGATCACCGATTCGGCCTATGCTGTCGTCAACATGAAGATCATGACCCGTATGGGTCAAAAGGTGCTGGACCTGATCGGCAAGGACGGCGAGTTCGTCAAGTGCCTGCATTCGATCGGCGCCCCGCTGGCCGCCGGTCAGGCTGACGTGCAGTGGCCGTGCAACCCGGACAACATCACCATCAGCCATTTCCCGGAAGAGCGTGCCATCTGGTCGTACGGCTCGGGCTACGGCGGCAACGCGCTGTTGGGCAAGAAGTGCTTCGCGCTCCGCATCGCCTCGACCATGGCCCGCGACGAAGGCTGGCTGGCCGAACACATGCTGATCGTCGGTGTCGAGAATCCGCAGGGTGAAAAGACCTATGTGGGCGCCGCCTTCCCGTCGGCTTGCGGCAAGACCAACTTCGCCATGCTGCAGCCGCCCAAGGGCTTCGACGGCTGGAAGATCTGGACCGTGGGCGACGACATCGCCTGGATCAAGCCCGGTGCCGATGGCAAGTTCTACGCCATCAACCCGGAGGCCGGCTTCTTCGGCGTCGCCCCCGGCACCGGTGCGTCGACCAATGCCAACGCCATGGCCGCTTGCGCTTCCAACTCCATCTTCACCAATGTCGGCCTGACCGATGACGGCGACGTGTGGTGGGAAGGCATGACCGACGAAAAGCCGGCCCATCTGATCGACTGGAAGGGCCGCGACTGGACCCCGGATTCGACCGAACCGGCGGCCCACCCCAATGCCCGCTTCACCGCTCCGGTGTCGCAGTGCCCGTCGGTGGACCCGGATTGGGAAAACCCGGCCGGCGTGCCCATCTCGGCCTTCATCTTCGGCGGTCGTCTGTCCAAGACCATGCCGCTGGTCTACCAGTCGTTCAACTGGGCGCATGGCGTCTATCTGGCCGCCACCATGGGCTCGGAAGCCACCGCCGCCGCAGTCGGCCAGGCCGCCATCCGCCGCGATCCCTTCGCCATGCTGCCGTTCTGCGGCTACAACATGGCCGATTACTTCAGCCACTGGCTGTCCATGGGCCGCAAGGTCGCCAACCCGCCGCCGATCTTCCGCGTCAATTGGTTCCGTAAGGATGCCAACGGCAAGTTCATGTGGCCGGGTTTCGGCGACAACATGCGCGTGCTCAAGTGGATCGTCGACCGTGTCCATGGCCGCGCCCAGGGCGTGGAAAGCCCGTTCGGTCATGTGCCGACCTTCGACGACATCGAATGGAAGGGCTTGGACTATCCCAAGGACAAGTTCCAGGAACTGATGTCCATCGACCGCGAACAAGGTGTGGTCGAGGCGCGCAGCCAGGAGGAACTGTTCGACAAGTTCCTGCATCGCCTGCCGGGCGAGTTCCTGGCCCTGCGCGAATTGCTGAAGGCCCGCCTGTGGCGTTCGCCGGAAAAGTGGGAACTGTAAAAGGTTCCGCCGTGATCAAGACCCCCGCCGGCAACGGCGGGGGTTTTTGTTTGCGTGGGTTAAATCTCATACTGACATAAAGATATCTTTATATGGTGTTGCCTTTTGCCAGGGCTCCTGCTAAAAGCGTGACCATGTAAACCCAGCGAAAGGCAAAAGACCGTCATGACTGATTATAAGGTTGCCGATATCGGCTTGGCCGCTTGGGGCCGCAAGGAACTGGACATCGCCGAATCCGAGATGCCCGGCCTGATGGCCACCCGCGAAGAATTCGGCCCCAGCCAGCCGTTGAAGGGTGCCCGCATCGCCGGTTCCCTGCACATGACCATTCAGACCGGCGTGCTGATCGAGACCTTGCAGGCGCTGGGCGCCGACATCCGCTGGGCGTCGTGCAACATCTTCTCGACCCAGGACCACGCCGCCGCCGCCATCGCCGAAGCGGGCATCCCGGTGTTCGCCGTCAAGGGCGAGAGCTTGGAAGAATACTGGGACTACACCCATCGCATCTTCGAATGGGCCGATGGCGGTTGCCCCAACATGATCCTGGATGATGGCGGCGACGCGACTTTGCTGATCCATCTGGGCATGCGCGCCGAAAAGGACCTTTCGGTCCTGGCCAACCCCACCTGCGAGGAAGAAGAGGTTCTGTTCGCTTCCATCAAGAAGAAGCTGGAAACCGATCCGACCTTCTATACCCGCAACGGCGTTGCCATCCGTGGCGTCACCGAGGAAACCACCACCGGCGTGCATCGCCTGTACGAGATGGAAAAGAAGGGCACCTTGTTGTGGCCGGCCATCAACGTCAACGATTCGGTGACCAAGTCCAAGTTCGACAACAAGTATGGTTGCCGTGAGAGCTTGGTCGACGGCATCCGCCGCGCCACCGACGTCATGCTGGCCGGCAAGGTCGCCGTGGTCGCCGGCTTCGGCGACGTGGGCAAGGGCTCGGCCGAATCTTTGGCGTCCCAGGGCTGCCGCGTCATCGTCACCGAAATCGACCCCATCTGCGCTCTTCAGGCCTGCATGGAAGGCTATGAGGTGTTGACCATGGAAGAAGCCGCGCCGCGCGGCGACATCTTCGTCACCACCACCGGCAATGTGGACGTGATCACCGTCGATCACATGCGCGCCATGAAGGATCGCGCCATCGTCTGCAATATCGGCCACTTCGACAGCGAAATTCAGGTCGCCGGCCTGAAGAACTTCAAGTGGAACAACATCAAGCCGCAGGTCGATGAAATCGGTTTCCCCGATGGCAAGCGCATCCTGCTGCTGGCCGAAGGCCGTCTGGTCAATCTGGGCTGCGCCACCGGTCACCCCAGCTTCGTCATGTCGGCGTCGTTCACCAACCAGGTGCTGGCCCAGATCGAATTGTTCGCCAACAACGCTGACGGCAAGTATGCCAAGAGCGTATATGTGCTGCCCAAGCACCTGGACGAAAAGGTCGCCGCTCTGCATCTGGCCAAGCTGGGCGCCAGCCTGACCAAGCTGAACGCCAAGCAGTCCGAATACATTGGCGTCGCGGTGGAAGGCCCGTTCAAGCCGGAAACCTATCGCTACTGATCGGTCGCAGCGGTTTACCGCAATCAGCCCCCCCCCGTTTCGGGCGGGGGTTTTGCTTTGTGCCGCGGCTTGCGTGTCGCGTTATCGATATATACCATGCGCATATGTCGATACGGTGAGTTAACCATGTCTCGTGTGGCCCGTCTGTCCTGGTTGCTGCGGTCGTCTTTTGCCCATGTACGGCGGTCTCCTGGCTGTGCGGATCTGGCGCGCATGGCGGTGGCCGCGTATGATCCTGTCAGTGATGTGGTTTCGGCCCGCTGTCATGCGGGGCAAGGGCACGAGGTGCTGGACAGTCACGAATTTGTGCTGGCGGAGATGCCCAGTCTGAGCTTGTTGGCGTCGGGGCGGCAGCCCCGGGTGATCCATGACCTGCCCCAGGGGCAGGCGGCGACACCACATATGTTGGCCATGCGGGCGGCGGGACTGCGCTCAAGCTTGACCATGCCGTTGCTGGAATGCGATGAATTGCGCGGCTTTTTGTTCCTGAACGCGCGGGTCAGCCATTTCTTCAACGAGGCGAGATTGCTGCGTCTTGAGCCATTCATGGCCACCTTGCCGGGCCTGATTTTGCGTGAGATGATTCGTGAGTTTGAAGGCTTGACTCTGGCTTCGTCCCGAGTATAGTTGCGCCCTCTCGCGCCGGGTATTTCTTGGCGCGCAAGTTCATTTTTGCGGTAGGAAGTCGTGATGTTCGCAGTCATTCAGACCGGCGGTAAGCAGTACAAGGTCGCCAACGGCGACGTGATCCGCGTCGAAAAGCTGGCCGGTGAGGCCGGTGGTTCGGTTGTGCTTGACCAGGTGCTGATGGTCGGCGAAAAGATCGGTGCCCCGCTGGTGGACGGCGCCAAGGTTGTCGCCGAAGTGGTCGCCCAGGCCCGTGGCCCCAAGCTGATCGTGTTCAAGAAGCGCCGCCGTCAAAGCTCGCGCCGCAAGAACGGCCATCGCCAGGATATCACCATCCTGCGCATCACCGACATCACCGCCGGCTGATCCGGTCTGAGTAAGGAGTAATACCATGGCTCATAAAAAGGCTGGTGGCTCGTCCCGCAACGGTCGCGATTCTGACGGCCAGCGACTGGGCGTAAAGAAGTTTGGCGGCGAAGTCGTGATCCCGGGCAACATCCTGGTCCGTCAGCGCGGCACCAAGTTCTATCCCGGCGCCAATGTCGGCATGGGCAAGGATCACACCTTGTTCGCCAAGGAAACCGGCAAGGTCGTGTTCCGTCACAAGGCCGAAGGCCGCACCTTCGTGTGCGTCGAGCCGCTGCCGGAAGCCGCTGAATAATCAGCCGTTTCCTGCGCACGGGTTTTAGATCAGGGGAACGGTCCGCCGTTCCCCTTTTCGTATTTGCACATCAAGGTCAGCCATGAAGTTTCTCGATCAGGCCAAAATCTTCATCAAAAGCGGCGACGGCGGGGCCGGCGCGGTCAGCTTCCGGCGCGAGAAGCACATGGAGTTCGGCGGCCCCGACGGTGGTGACGGCGGACGCGGCGGCGATGTCATCGTTGAATGCGTGGCCAACCTCAACACCCTGATCGATTACCGTTATCAGCAGCACTTCAAGGCGGCCAAGGGCGACCATGGCATGGGCCAGCAGCGCACCGGTGGCAAGGGCGACGACATCATCTTGAAGGTGCCGGTGGGCACCCAGATCCTGGATGAGGAACGCGACATGGTGGTCGCCGACCTGACCGAGGTCGGCCAGCGCCTGGTCTTGCTCAGGGGCGGCGACGGCGGTTTCGGCAATCTGCATTACAAGACCAGCACCAACCAGGCGCCGCGCCGTGGCGATCCCGGCTGGCCGGGCAAGGAAATGTGGGTGTGGCTGAAGCTGAAGCTGATCGCGGATGCTGGCCTTGTCGGCCTGCCCAATGCCGGCAAGTCGACCTTTTTGGCCGCGGTGTCCCGTGCCCGGCCCAAGATCGCCGATTATCCCTTCACCACCCTGCATCCCAATCTGGGCGTGGTCTATTACGGCCAGGAAGAATTCATCGTCGCCGACATCCCCGGTCTGATCGAGGGCGCTCATGAAGGCGCCGGTATCGGCGACCGTTTCTTGGGCCATATCGAACGCTGCCGGGTTTTGCTGCATCTGGTCGATGGCACCCAGGACGACGTGGCCGAAGCTTATCGCGTGGTGCGCGGCGAGTTGGAAGCCTATGGCGGCGGGCTGGAAAGCAAGCCGGAAGTGGTGGCGCTCAACAAGTGCGACTCGCTGTTGGCCGAGGACATCAAGGACAAGCTGGAAGCGCTGGAGGCCGAATGCGGCCACAAGGTCTATCCGCTGTCCGGCGTCTCGGGTATCGGCCTGAAGGAAATTCTTGGCACCTTGTTGCAGCACATCAAGGATTCCAAGGCGGAAGATCCGGGCGTGGTCCAGGCCTCCAACGCCATCGGCGCCGGCAAGCGCGGCCAGGAAGGCTTCTTCCGTCGCCGCAAGGATGCCGAAGACCCCGATGCCCAGTTCGAGGAAGGCTATTGGGGCGCCAACGGCGAATGGATCTGGTACGAGGACGACGAGGACGAGGAAGAAGTCGCGGCTGAAGTGGACGACGATTCCGTCGATGACGAAGACGAGATCATCGACGAAGAAGATGAAGACGACGAAGATGACGGTGACGACCAACCCAATCAATGAGGCCCGCCGGCTGATCGTCAAGATCGGCTCCAGCCTGCTGGTGGACGAGGCCAGCGGCCATATCCGCCGCGCCTGGATGGACAGCTTGTGCGACGACGTCGCCCGGCTGCGGGCGCGCGGCCAAGAGGTGATCCTGGTGTCGTCGGGGGCGGTGGCGGTGGGCCGTCGCCATCTCGGCCTGACACCGCCGTTGCGGCTGGAAGAAAAGCAGGCGGCGGCGGCGACCGGGCAAATCCGGCTGGCCCATGCCTATCAGGAAGCGTTGGAGCGTCACGGCATCACCGTCGCCCAGGTCTTGTTGACCCTGGCCGATTCCGAGGACCGCCGGCGCTTCCTTAATGCCCGCAACACTTTGGATACCTTGCTGCGCCTGGGCGCGGTGCCGGTGATCAACGAAAACGACACGGTGGCCACCACCGAAATCCGTTTCGGCGATAATGACCGGCTGGCGGCGCGGGTGGCGCAGATGAGCGGCGCCGATGCCTTGGTGCTGTTTTCCGACATCGACGGGTTGTACACCGCCGATCCGCGCAAGAACCCCGATGCCCGTTTCCTGGCCGAAGTCACCGAGATCACCCCGGACATCGAGGCCATGGCCGGCGATCCCGGCTCCAGCGTCGGCACCGGCGGCATGGTCACCAAGCTGGTGGCGGCCAAGATCTGCCTGTCGGCGGGCTGCCGCATGGCCATCTGCAAGGGTGAGCCGCTGCATCCGCTGACCGCCCTGGAAAACGGCGCCCGCGTCACCTGGTTCCTGCCGTCCGCCGGGCCGATGACGGCGCGCAAGCAATGGATCGCCGGTTCCATGTCGCCCATGGGCAGCCTGCATCTGGATGACGGCGCCGCGCGGGCCTTGGCCTCGGGCAAAAGCCTGCTGCCGGCAGGCATCCGCGCCATCGACGGCGAGTTCGACCGCGGCGATTGCGTTTTGGTGCGCGATGGGGCAGGGCGGGTGATCGGGCGTGGCCTGTCGGCCTATGCCGCCGACGATGCCCGTGCCATCATGGGCCGCAAATCCGCCGACATCGAAAGCGTGCTGGGCTATCGCGGTCGTGACGAAATCATCCATCGCGACGATCTGGTGATGGAGGGGTGACCCCTATGAGGTTCAATACGAAACTCACAGTTTCTGTAGTGGAAACAAAAAGATGACCGACATTCAAACCCTGATGTTCGACCTGGGCGATCGTGCCCGTGCCGCCGCCCGTCTGCTGGCCCAGGCCCCGGATGCGGCCAAGGCCGCCGCCTTACGGGAAGCCGCCGCCGCCTTGCGTGCCACCGCGCCGGCCATCGCCGCCGCCAATGGCCAGGATATGGCCGCCGGCGCCGCCAAAGGACTGAGCGCGGCCATGCTGGATCGGCTGATGCTGGACGACAAGCGCATCGAGGCCATGGCCAAGGGGCTGGAGGACGTCGCCGCGCTGCCCGATCCGGTAGGCCGCGTGCTGGCCGAGTGGGATCGCCCCAACGGTCTGCACATCGAGCGCGTCGCCGTGCCTCTGGGGGTCATCGGCATCATCTATGAAAGCCGGCCCAACGTCACCGCCGATGCCGCCGCCCTGTGCCTGAAATCGGGCAATGCCGCCATCTTGCGTGGCGGCTCGGAAAGCATTCATTCCGCCACCGCCATCATGACGGCCCTGCGCGCCGGCATCCGCGCCGCTGACCTGCCCGAGGATTCGGTGCAGATGGTGCCGACTACCGACCGCGCGGCGGTGGGTGTGATGCTGACCATGGACAAACATATCGACGTCATCGTGCCCCGGGGCGGCAAGGGCTTGGTGGCCCGGGTCAAGGCGGAAAGCAAGGTGCCCTTGTTCCAGCATCTGGAAGGCATCTGTCACACCTATGTGGACAAGGATGCTGATCTGGCCATGGCGCTGGACGTGGTCAAGAACGCCAAGCTGCGCCGCACCGGCGTCTGCGGCTCGACCGAGACCTTGCTGGTGGACAAGGCGGTGGCGGCCAGCCATCTGGCACCCTTGGTGACCATGCTGCTGGAGTCCAGCTGCGAGGTGCGCGGCGACGCGGCCACCCAGGAAGTCGATGCCCGCGTCATCGCCGCAACGGCTGCGGATTGGGATACCGAATATCTGGATTCGATCATCTCGGTGAAGCTGGTGGACGGTGTGCAAGGTGCGGTCGAGCATATCAACCGCCATTCCAGTCAGCACACCGAGGCCATCATCACCGCCAACCCGGCGACGGCGGAAGTGTTCCTCAACGGCTGCGATTCGGCCATCGTCTGCTGGAATGCCTCGACCCAGTTCGCCGATGGCGGCGAGTTCGGCATGGGGGCGGAAATCGGCATTTCCACCGGTCGCATGCATGCGCGCGGCCCGGTCGGAATCGAGCAATTGTGCACCTTCAAGTACAAGGTGCTGGGCTCGGGCCAGATCCGGCCCGGCTGAACCATGTTGGCACCCAGCCCCTGGGGGGATAACCGCGCGGTGCGCATCGGTCTGTTGGGCGGGTCGTTCAACCCAGCCCATGCCGGTCATCGCCATGTGGCGGAAATCGCCCTCAAGCGGTTGCGGCTGGATCAGGTGTGGCTGTTGGTCAGTCCGCAGAATCCGTTGAAGCCGGTGGCCGGCATGGCGCCGCAGGCCCAGCGTCTGGATTGGACCAACCGGATTTTGGCCGGCCATCCGCGCCTGATCGGCACCGGCTTGGAAGCGCGCTTGGGCACCACCTATTCCGCCCATACCCTGGTCAAGCTGCGCCAGCGTTTCCCCAAGGCCCGTTTCGTCTGGCTGATGGGGGCCGACAATCTGGCGCAGATGACCCGCTGGCGGCAGTGGAAACGCATCTTTGCCCTGGTACCCATTGCGATTTTGGCGCGCTCTCCCTATTCTCGGAAGGCTTTGGCTGCGCCTGC
The DNA here is from genome assembly GCF_000513295.1 of Magnetospirillum gryphiswaldense MSR-1 v2. Taxonomy (NCBI): domain Bacteria; kingdom Pseudomonadati; phylum Pseudomonadota; class Alphaproteobacteria; order Rhodospirillales; family Rhodospirillaceae; genus Magnetospirillum; species Magnetospirillum gryphiswaldense. Next base: position 1,862,230 of record NC_023065.1, on the reverse strand, counting down.
CGCCCGTTTCATGGCCGCTTATCGACAAAAAGCGACCGGAGCTCGCGGTCTGGCCGCCCATCAACCGCCGGCTTGGGTGTTTTTGCACACCCGCCTGCACCCCGCTTCAGCCACGGCGCTTCGTGCTGCACACTTGAAGGAGTAAACCGATTCTGCCCCGACCTAAATCCGCTGCCTTGACGGCGGAAGAGCTGGTTTCACTGGTGTACACGTCGCTGGACGACGGCAAGGCCGAGGATATCTCGGTAGTGGACCTGCGCGGCAAGACCAGCATGGCCGACCATATGGTCATCGCCACCGGCAATTCCAGCCGCCAAGTGGGAGCCATGGCCGATCACCTGATGGAAAAGCTGAAACATGCCGGCCAACCGGTCGCGGTCGAGGGCATGCCCCAGTGCGATTGGGTGCTGATCGACGCCGGTGACATCATCATCCACCTGTTCCGCCCCGAGGTTCGCGCCTTCTACAATCTGGAAAAGATGTGGGGCGTCGCCCGGCCGGAAGCGCGTCCGCTTTAGGGCACGGTCTTGCGTCTGTGGCTGGCTGCCGTGGGCCGGGTCAAGCCCGGTCCCGAGCTTGACCTGTTCAACCAATATTCCAAACGCCTGAGCGTGCCCATCGCCGTGCGCGAGGTCGAGGAAAAACGCCCGCTGCCCACGCCCGAGCGCATGGCGCGCGAGGCGGATTTGTTGCTGGCCACCCTGCCGCCTCAGGCGGTGGTGGTGGCGCTGGACGAGCGCGGCAAGGCCATGGGGTCGGTGGATTTCGCCACCCGGGTGGGGCGCTGGCGCGACGACGGAACCGCCGATCTGGCTTTTGTCATCGGCGGCGCCGACGGCCACGGCCAAGCGGTGCGCGACCGTGCCGCCCTGCTGCTGTCGTTCGGCGCCATGACTTGGCCGCACATGCTGGTCCGGGCCATGGTGGCGGAACAATTGTGGCGGGCCCAAGCCATCTTGTCGGGCCACCCCTACCATCGGGCCTAGACCAAACAACCAGATTGCTTGAATTGTGACCGACAACAGGCCAGGATGACCCCCACGGGGAGCGCTGGGAGAGGGTATAAGGTGGACAGTGAAATTCCGCCGGATGAATTGACGGGGTTCGAGGAATACCGAGTCAAGGTCGCGGGCACCAATATCAGTTGCCAGACTTTGTTGGCGACCGATTATCTCAATCACTTCAACGAGATCGTCATGCTGCTCGACATGCTGCCGGATATGCCGGACATGATCGAGGAGTGCAAGGCCTGGGCGCCCAAGGACTATAAGTCCCACTTTGCCGATTCCACCTTTTCCGATAAGCAGCTGGCCATCGAGGCCTATGACCGGGTGCCGTCCAAGTACCGCCAGCCGTTCGAGGCTACCATCGGCCAGATCAACGACCTGCTGTTGGACGGCCTTGATCGTCTGGACCACCTGATCGCCGATGGTGCCGAAGCCGAGTTGTTGCAGGAGAACTGCCGAGCCATATCGCGCGCCGCCCAATTGCTGATGGATTGCGCCTCGGGCATCATCCACGGCGGCGACCGGGCCATGGCCCAGGCGGAAATCGACGGCTTGCTGGGACGCTGAACCCTGGGGATTGGCGATGCTGCGCAAATTCCAATATCTGATGGCCCTGGCGCGGGAGCGGCATTTCGGTCGTGCCGCCACGTTTTGCAACGTCGCCCAGCCGACGCTTTCCAACGCCATCCGCCAGTTGGAAGAGGAGTTGCGCGTTCCCATCGTCGAGCGCGGCCACCGTTTCCTCAAATTCACCCCGGAAGGGGAGAAGGTGCTGGAATACGCCCGCCGCATCTGCGGCGATTTCGAGTCCCTGGTGCAGGATCTGGGGGCGCCGGGGCAGGAATTGTCGGGGCAATTGCGCCTGGGCGTCATTCCCACGGCGCTGCCCATGGTCGCCCATCTGGTCTCGCCGTTCACCGCCCGTCATCCCGGTATCCGCGTCTCCATCCTGTCGCTGTCGTCGCGGCAAATCCAGCGCGGCCTGGATAATTTCGAGCTCGATGCCGGTATCACCTATCTGGACAACGAGCCACTCACCGGCGTGCGTATGCAGCCGCTTTATTCCGAGCGCTATTTTCTGCTGACCCACAAGCAAAAGGCCCCCCAGGGCCGGGTCGACATCACCTGGGGCGAGGCGGCGCAGATGCCGTTGTGCCTGCTGACCCCGGACATGCAAAACCGCCGCATCGCCGATGCCGCCTTCCTGATGGCCGGGCACAAGGTGGCCCCGGCGGTGGAAACCAATTCCATGATCAACATCTTCACCGCCGTCCAGCATGGGCCATGGTCGTCCATCGTCCCCGGCCAGTTGCTGGGGCTGATGCGGCTGCCGGAAGAGTTGATAGCTTTTCCCTTGGTAACGCCGGACGTCACTTATGTCGTCGGTATTGTCTATGCCGACCGCTCGCCGGTGGTGCCGGCGGCCAAAGCCCTTGCTGCCATTGCCTCGGCGGAAAAGCTGGCGTCGCGCATTCCCCTGCTGGTCAAGGAGGCGCTGGCCCGCAACGGCATCGTCTGGACCGCCACTCAGGCCACCCGGTCGGGCAGGGTTTGATAGCTATTTGCTATCGCAGCATGGGGATTTTGTATTTGAAACCCCTGCCATGAATGTTTCAGGGTAACGCCAACGATAGTTTGGCGACGCCTGAAGGTGCGCCCGACACAACCAAAGCACCGACAGGGAGTCCCCCGCGCGATGACAGCCATCGACTGGAACGCCGAGCGTGCCCGCGCCATCATTGAGAGCCATCGGGCCTTGCGCGGTGCGCTGTTGCCCATGCTGCACGCCTTGCAAGAAGAGTTCGGCTACGTGGATCAGGCGGCGGTGCCGCTGCTGGCCGCGGCGTTGAACCTGTCGCAGGCGGAAATCCACGGAGTGATCAGCTTCTACCACGAATTCCGCCAGTCGCGCTCCGGTCGCCATGTGGTCAAGGTCTGCGTCGCCGAGGCCTGTCAGGCCCGTGGCTCCGACACTTTGGTCGAACATCTGAAAGCCAAGCTGGGCCTTGATCTGGGCCAGAGCGGCGGTGACGGCGCCTTCACCCTGGAGGCGGTCTATTGCCTGGGCAATTGCGCCCTGGGGCCGTCGGCCCTGGTTGACGACCGTCTGTTGGGCCGCCTGAGCCCAGCCCGTCTGGACGGAGCCCTGGCATGAGCAAGCCCGTCACCCTCTATGTCCCCTGCGATGCCGCCGCCTTGTCGGTGGGCGCCGATGCGGTGGCCGCCGCCATCGCCGCCGAGGCAGAAGCCCGCCGTCTGCCGGTGCAGATCATCCGCAACGGCTCACGCGGCATGCTGTGGTTGGAACCGCTGGTCGAGGTGGTCACCAATCAAGGCCGCGTCGCCTATGGCCCGGTCGCGCCCGATCAGGTGGCGGAGCTGTTCGACGCCGGTTTCCTCGACGGTCAGCCCCATCCGCTGGGTCACGGCTTGACCGAGGAGATTTTCTATTTCAAGCACCAGCAGCGGCTGACCTTCGCCCGTTGTGGCCTGATCGATCCGCTGTCGGTGGCGGATTACCGCGCCCATGGCGGCTTTGCCGGATTAGAGCGCGCCCTGACCCTGAGCCCCTCCGAGATCGTCGAGGAAGTAACGCAATCGGGCCTGCGCGGGCGCGGCGGCGCCGGCTTTCCCACCGGCATCAAGTGGAACACGGTGTTGAACGCCAGCGCGGCGGAAAAATTCGTCTGCTGCAACGCTGACGAGGGCGACAGCGGCACCTTCGCCGACCGCATGATCATCGAGGGCGACCCCTTCCTGCTGATCGAGGGCATGACCATCGCCGCCCTGGCGGTGGGGGCGCGCCAGGGTTACGTCTATCTGCGCTCGGAATATCCGCACGCGGTGGCGACCCTGCGCGAAGCCATCCGCCGCGCCTATGAACAGGATTGGCTGGGCACCAACATCCATGGCTCGGGCCACGACTTCCACCTGGAAGTGCGGGTCGGCGCCGGCTCTTACGTCTGCGGCGAGGAAACCGCCATGCTGGAAAGCCTGGAAGGCAAGCGTGGCATGGTCCGGGCCAAGCCGCCGATTCCGGCCTTGCAGGGCTTGTTCGGCCAGCCGACCATCGTCAACAACGTCCTTACCCTGACCTCGGTGCCGGTGGTGCTGGCCAAGGGGGCGGCGTTTTACCGCGATTTCGGCGCCGGGCGTTCGCACGGAACCCAACCGTTCCAACTGGCCGGCAACATCCAGCGCGGCGGGTTGGTGGAACTGGCTTTCGGCGTCAGTTTGCACGATTTGATCTATCGCTATGGCGGCGGCACCGCCTCGGGCCGTCCGTTGCGCGCCGTGCAGGTGGGCGGCCCCCTGGGTGCCTATGTCCCCGAATCCATGCTGGGGCTGTCGGCGGATTACGAATCCATGGCGGAGGCCGGGGCCATGCTCGGCCATGGCGGCATCGTCGTCTTTGACGATAGCGTGCGCATGGCCCGCATGGCCCGTTTCGCCATGGATTTCTGCGCCGTCGAATCCTGCGGCAAATGCACGCCGTGCCGTATCGGCAGCACCCGTGGGCGCGAGGTGCTCGACAAGATCGTCGCCGGTGAAAACGTCGCCGACAACATGGCCCTGCTCGACGATTTGTGCACGGTGATGAGTGATGGCTCGTTATGCGCCATGGGCGGGCTGACGCCGTTGCCGGTGCAAAGCGCCATCCGCCATTTCCCCGAAGATTTCGCCTGAGCCCCGGAGGCAGCCATGACCCTGCGAAGCAAGGATTTCGGAACCCCGGCGCGCTCGGACGCAGCCTCGGTCAGCGTCACCATCGACGGTCACACGATCAGCGTGCCGGCGGGCACCTCGGTCATGCGCGCCGCGGCCCAAGCCGGCATCATGATCCCCAAATTATGCGCCACCGACCATCTGGAAGCCTTCGGCTCGTGTCGGCTGTGCCTGGTGGAAATCAGCGGGCGCAAGGGCACCCCGGCCTCGTGCACTACCCCGGTGGCCGAGGGCATGAGCGTGTGCACCAACAATCCGCGTCTGGCCGCGTTGCGCAAGGGGGTGATGGAGCTTTACATCTCCGACCACCCGCTCGATTGCCTGACCTGTCCGGCCAATGGTGATTGCGAGCTTCAGGACATGGCCGGGGCGGTGGGGCTGCGCCAGGTGCGCTATGGTTTCGCCGGCGACAACCATCTGGCCGAGGCCAAGGACACCAGCAACCCCTATTTCCAGTACGATCCGGCCAAATGTATCGTCTGCTCGCGCTGTGTGCGCGCCTGCGCCGAGGTTCAGGGCACCTTTGCCCTGAATGTGGCCGGGCGGGGCTTCGAGTCCCGCATCAAGCCTGGCGCGGCGCCTGATTTCATGGGCTCGGAATGCGTGTCGTGCGGCGCCTGCGTCCAGGCCTGTCCCACCGCCACCTTGATCGAAAAGTCGGTGGTGCGCCTGGGCCAACCCGAACACGCGGTGGAAACCACCTGCGCCTATTGCGGCGTCGGCTGCTCGCTGCGGGCCGAGATGCAGGGCGATACCGTGGTGCGCATGGTGCCTTCCAAGCAAGGCGGCGCCAATGCCGGTCATTCTTGCGTCAAGGGCCGCTTCGCCTGGGGCTATGCCAGCCACAAGGACCGGCAGTTGCAGCCGATGATCCGAGATCAAATCACCGATCCGTGGCGGGTGGTGGAGTGGGACGAGGCCATTGCCCATACCGCCCGGCGCTTCCGCGAGGTGCAGGAAAAGCATGGGCCGCGCGCCATCGGCGGCATCACCTCGTCGCGTTGCACCAACGAAGAAATCTACGCGGTGCAAAAGATGATCCGCGCCGGTTTCGGTAACAACAATGTCGATACCTGCGCCCGTGTCTGCCATTCGCCCACCGGCTATGGCCTGAAGCAGACCTACGGCACCTCCGCCGGTACCCAGGATTTCAAAAGCGTCGACAAGGCCGACGTCATCATCGTCATGGGCGCCAATCCCACCGCCGGCCATCCGGTGTTCGCCTCGCGCCTCAAGCGCCGGGTGCGCCAGGGGGCCAAGCTGGTGGTCATCGACCCGCGCGCCATCGATCTGGTCAAAAGCCCGCACGTTTCCGCTGATTATCATCTGCAATTGCAGCCCGGCACCAATGTGGCCATGGTCAACGCCCTGGCCCATGTGGTGGTCACCGAAGGGTTGGTGAAGACCGATTTCGTCGCCCAGCGCTGCGACCCCGCCAATTTCCGCCAATGGGCCGATTTCGTCGCCCAAGACCGCCATTCGCCCGAAGCCTTGGAAAACGTCACCGGGGTGCCGGCGGTCCTGGTCCGCCAAGCCGCCCGGCTTTACGCCACCGGCGGCAATGCCGCCATCTATTACGGTCTTGGCGTCACCGAGCACAGCCAGGGTTCGACCACCGTCATGGGCATCGCCAATCTGGCCATGGCCACCGGCAATGTGGGCCGCGACGGCGTCGGCGTGAACCCGCTGCGCGGTCAGAACAACGTCCAGGGCTCGTGCGACATGGGCTCGTTCCCGCATGAATTTTCCGGCTACCGCGAGGTCAAGGACGATGCCGTCCGCGCCTTGTTCGAGGTGGTGTGGGGGCGCGAGTTGGATGCCGAGCCGGGCTTGCGCATCCCCAACATGTTCGATCAGGCCTTGCACGGCCAGTACAAGGGCATGTTCGTCCATGGCGAGGACATCGCCCAATCCGACCCCAACACAAATCACGTGACGGCGGCGCTGGAGGCCTTGGATTTCCTGGTGGTGCAGGATCTGTTCCTGAACGAGACCGCCGCCTACGCCCACGTCTTCCTGCCCGGCACCTCGTTTTTGGAGAAAGACGGCACCTTCACCAATGCCGAGCGGCGCATCAACCGGGTGCGCCCGGCCATGGCGCCGCGCACCGGCTGGCATGAATGGCAGGTGGCGGCTGCCATCGCTACCGCCATGGGCTATCCCATGCATTGGCAATCGGGCGCTGACATCATGGCGGAAATCGCCCGCGTCACCCCCAGCTTCAAGGGCGTCAGCTTCGACCGGCTGGATAAGGTGGGCAGCCTGCAATGGCCGGTTACCGATCAGGCCCCCGATGGTACTCCGATCATGCATGTGGACGGCTTCGTCCGTGGCAAGGGTAATTTCGTCTTGACCGAGTTCGTGCCGACGACCGAGCAGACCTCGCGCTTCTTCCCGCTGATCCTGACCACCGGGCGGATTTTGTCGCAATACAATGTCGGCGCCCAGACCCGGCGCACCGACAACGTCGCCTGGCACCCCGAGGACGTGTTGGAAATCCACCCTCATGACGCTGAATTGCGCGGCATCGCCTGCGGCGACATGGTGTCGCTGGCCAGCCGCATGGGGGCGACGTCGTTGCGGGCCGAAATCACCGAACGGGTGCCGCAAGGCGTGGTCTACACCACCTTCCACCACCCGGTGACCGGGGCCAACGTGGTCACCACCGACAATTCCGACTGGGCGACCAATTGCCCCGAATACAAGGTCACCGCCGTCCAGGTCAGCATCGCCAACGCGGTGCACACTCTGGTGGCCGAATAGGAGCGCCGCATGAGCACCCGCCCCGTCCCCGATCCCGACCAAGCCCCGGCGGCGGAAGCCGGGCCGCGCGATTGCTCGGTCTCGGTGCGCGGCACCAGCCACCGCACGTTGTCGGTAGCCGAAAGCGTGGAATGGCACTTGCCGGAAGAGGAGCCGACGGCGTTGGTCTATAACCGCCGCTCCTTCGCCGTCATGCTGACCAGCCCCGCCGATCTGGAAGATTTCGGCCTGGGCTTCTCGTTGTCGGAACGCATCATCACCCAGGAATCTGAAATGCAGGAGCTGACGGTCCAGCGCCTGGAGGCCGGATTGTCGGTGCAGATGACCATCCCCAACGGGCGTGCCGCCCAATTGCTGGGCCGCCGCCGCGCCATCGAAGGCCGCTCGGGCTGCGGCATCTGCGGCATCGAAAGCCTGGAGGCGCTGCGCCAGCCGCTTGCCCCGGTCACAGCCCCCGAGGTGGCCCCCGCCGCCATCGCCCGCGCCCTTGGTTCCCTGCGCGATCATCAGCCCATGCGGGCGCGTAATTTTTCCGTCCACGGCGCCGCCTGGAGTGACCGCAACGGCACCATCGTGTTGTCGCGCGAGGATGTGGGGCGGCATTCCGCCCTCGATAAATTGATAGGTGCCATGTCCCGCGCCGGGGTGGACAGAACTGACGGTTTCGTTGTTCTGTCCAGCCGCTGCGGTTTCGAACTGGTTCAGAAAGCGGCGGCGGTGGGCATCGGCCTGCTGGCGTCGGTGTCCGCCCCTACCACCATGGCGTTGTCCATGGCCCGGCAGGCGGGTATGTCCCTGGCGGTTTCCGCCCAGGGAAGCGCGGTTGTGGTGTTGGAGTGACAAGGCCGTCGGCATGAGCGGCCCTTAGGGGAGGTTATAGGCATGAGTACTGCGTCCATTGCCCTGTCGCCGGGAGGTCTGCTGTCGCGCGAGCGCATCATCGCCCGGCCCGGTTTTAATCGCTGGCTGGTTCCGCCGGCGGCGCTGGCCATCCATCTATGCATCGGCATGGCCTATGGCTTTTCCGTGTTCTGGTTGCCGCTGTCGCGCGCGATCGGCATCACCGAAACCGTGGCCTGTTCGAAGGAACTGACCTTCTTCCAGGAAATCTTCGCCACCCATTGCGACTGGAAGATTTCCATGCTGGGGTGGATGTACACCCTGTTCTTCGTCTTCCTGGGGTCATCGGCGGCCATCTGGGGCGGCTGGCTGGAAAAGGCCGGTCCGCGCAAGGCCGGCGTCGTCTCCGCCTGCTGCTGGTGCGGCGGCCTGCTGGTTTCCGCCCTGGGCGTCTATACCCACCAGATCTGGCTGATGTGGCTGGGTTCGGGCGTTATCGGCGGCATCGGTCTGGGCTTGGGCTATATCTCGCCGGTGTCGACCCTGATCAAGTGGTTCCCCGACCGTCGTGGCATGGCCACCGGCATGGCCATCATGGGCTTCGGCGGCGGTGCCATGATCGGCGCCCCCCTGGCCGACAAGCTGATGAAGTTCTTCGCCACCCCCGCCTCGGTCGGCGTTTGGGAAACCTTCGTCTGTCTGGCGGTGATCTATTTCGTCTTCATGATGGCCGGCGCCTTGGGCTATCGCGTGCCCTCGGAAAACTGGAAGCCCGCCGGCTGGACCGCGCCCGACCCGTCCAAGCAGGGCAATTCGCTGATCACCAGCAAGCATGTGCATCTGGATGTGGCGTGGCGGACCAAGCAATTCTGGCTGGTATGGGGGGTGCTGTGCCTGAACGTCACCGCCGGTATCGGCATCCTGGGCATGGCCTCGCCGTTGTTGCAGGAAGTGTTCGCCGGCAAGCTGATCGGCATCGACGCCACCTTCAATGAATTGACCGCCGCGCAAAAGGGCCAGATCGCCGCCGTCGCCGCCGGCTTCACCGGTCTGCTGTCGCTGTTCAACATCGGTGGCCGTTTCTTCTGGGCCTCGCTGTCGGACAAGCTGGGGCGTAAGAACACCTATTTCGTCTTCTTCGCCCTGGGGCTGCTGCTGTACGCCCTGGTGCCGTGGACGGCCTCGACCGGTGCGCTGGTGCTGTTCGTCGCCATCTTCTGCGTCATTCTGTCCATGTATGGCGGCGGCTTCGCCACCGTTCCGGCCTATCTGGCCGACATGTTCGGCACCAAGATGGTCGGTGCCATCCATGGTCGGCTGCTGACCGCGTGGTCGACGGCGGGCGTGCTGGGGCCGGTGCTGGTCAATTACATCCGCGAATATCAGCTCGAGCAGGGCGTTGCCCGTGCCGACGCCTATTCCATGACCATGTACATCCTGGCCGGTCTGTTGGCCTTGGGTTTCGTCTGCAACTGGCTGGTCACCTCGGTGGCGGAAGAACACCACATGTCCGATTCCGAACTGGCCGAGGAAAAGAAGATCGCCGACGATACCCACCAGCATTTCGTCGCCGACGTGGAAGCGCTGGCGGACGAGGCCCGGCATTCCTGGAAAGTCACCCTGGCCTGGGCGGCGGTGTGGATTCCGCTGGGCTGGGGCATCTGGATCACCCTGCAAAAGACCCTGCTGCTGTTTCGGTGATCGCGGTTGACCCGCTGCTGCGACTGGGCCGCCCGATCTTCGGGCGGCCCTTTTCATTCCGGTTGGAGGCCGAGCCCGAGAAAAGCCCGGGTTTCCGCCACCGCTTCGGCCAGACCGACCTTGCGGATGGCAACGCCGGGGGGAAAGGCGCCATGCAGGCGTGACGGCATCATCGGGTCGAGCAGCACGAAAACGCCGTGGTCGCCGGCGCGGCGCACCAGACGGCCAAAGGCCTGTTTCAGCCGCAGCCGGGCGATCATGTCGTCATAGGCCTTGCCGCCGAAGGCGTTGCGGCGGTGCTTGTGCAAGATGTCCGGGCGCGGCCACGGCACCCGGTCGAAGACGATCAGGCGAAGCGACCGTCCCGGCACATCGACGCCGTCGCGCACCGCATCGGTGCCCAGCAGGCACGATTCTTCCTCGGCGCGGAAGATGTCGACCAAGGTGGCGGTGTCCAGAGCGTCGATGTGCTGGGCGTAAAGCGGCAGGCCGGCTTCGTCCAGCGGTTCGGCGATGCGCTTATGCACCGCCTTCAGCCGTGAAATGGCGGTGAACAGCCCCAAGCCGCCGCCACCGGCGGCCAGGAACAATTCACGATAGGCCGCCGCCACCTGGTTGAGATCGTCCTTGCGCACATCCGACACCACCAGCACCCGGGTCTGATTGGGGTAATCGAAGGGCGAGGCCATGGCGGCGCGCACCGGCGGGCTGGGCAGGTGGATGGCGCCGCTGCGCCGTTCGGCGGCCAGCCAGCCCATGTCGGATTCGCCGTCACGCAAGGTGGCCGAGGTGATTAGCAGCCCATGCGCCGGCTCGGCCACGGTCTTGGCGAAGGGCAGGGTGGGGTCGATCCAGTGACGGTGCATGCCGACGTCGAAATCACGACCGTCGATGCGTTCGACGCTGAACCAGTCGACATATCTGTCGACGCCGTCCGCGGTGGGGCTGCGCCCTTCGATCAATTCCTCCAGCATGGCTTTCCAGCCGGCGATGGGCAACAGCGCGCGGCGTTCGATGGAGCGGGTCAGGCCCTCGATGCGCGAGCGGATATTAGTGTCCAACTCGGCGGCATCATCGTCCAGGCACTGCCCCAGCACCCGGGCCAGGATTTGCAACGGCGCCCCCAGCTTGCCCAAGGCATGGGCCAGTTCGGCGGCTGCCTCCAGCAGGCCGTCGATGGGCGGGCGGCATTCGGTTTCCAGGCTATAGGGCGAATCGGCGCCCTGGGTGCGGGCATAGACCTGCTGGCGCACCAAAGCGAGGAAGCGTTCCGCCGCATTGACCGGGGCGCCGTCCTGCAAGCGGTTCTGCCAGCCGGTGGCCGGCAGGGCGTGGGCGGCGGCCAGGGCGGCATCCAAGGCATTGGGGGCCTCGGCGGCCAGACCCAGCAGATCCTCGGCCCGGCGCTTCAGGCCGCGGGCGCGGGATTTGCCGCTGCCTTCCTCGGCGCCCAACAGCCAGCGCCGCACCTCGATGCCTTCCAGCCCCGACAGATGGGCGGAAAAGGCGCCGTCAGCGGCGTCGAAAACGTGATGGCCCTCGTCGAACACATAGCGGGTGGGGGTGGCGCCGTCATCCAGCCCGCCCATGGCCGCCTGGATCATCACCAGCGCATGATTGGCGATGACGATATCGGCGCGCCGGGCCTTGCGCACGGCGCGTTCGATGTAGCACCTGGAATAATGCGGACAGGCGGAGAAAATGCACTCGCCCCGGCGGTCGGCAAGGCCCAGGGTGCGGGCGCGGCCCAGGATATCGCCGAGCCAGGCGGGGAAGTCGCCGCCGACCATGTCGCCGTCGCGCGTCGCCAAGGCCCAGCGCGCCATCAGGCCGGAGGCCACCGCCTCTTGTGGGCGGTTGCGCATCACCTGTTCTTCCAGGTTCAGCAGGCATAGATAGTTTTCACGGCCCTTGCGCACCACCACCTTGCGCGCCTTGGTGCCGGGATCGGGGTACAGGCGGTCCAACTCGTTATCGAGTTGGCGTTGCAGATTGCGGGTATAGGTGGAAATCCATACCGGCGCCCCGTTCTTTTCCGCCCATACCGAGGCGGGGGCGATATAGCCCAGGGTCTTGCCGGTGCCGGTGCCGGCCTCGGCCAGCACCAGCCGGGGCTCGCCCGCCTGTTCACGCGGCTGAAAGGCCGCCGCCGCGGCGGACGCGTAATCGGCCTGGGCCGGGCGTTGTTCCGAATCACTGCCGAGCAGACGGTCCAGGCGTTGGCGCGCTTCGATCGGATCAACGGCGATGGAGCCCGAGGGCGGCTCGGGCGCGTGTTCCGACCATTCCGGCAGGCGTTCCCATACCCGCAGGCCCGAGCCGCGCCCGGCATCGCCGGTCACCCCCAGGGCGGCCAGCACCGAGGTGCCCCAGCCCCAGCCGGCCCGCGCCATGGCCCAGGCGGCGGAACGGGTGTCGGAGGCGCGGGCGGCGGTGTCGGCAAGTGTGCGCTCGCCCACTTCCTGCAACAAGGTACGGGCGGCGCGGATCAGCAATTCCGCCTCGTCCTCGGCATCGGCGGGACGGGCCAGGCCCAGCGACTCGGCCAGGCCCTTGACGGTCGGCAGGCAGAACCGGGCCGGACGGACGAAGGCGAACAATTCCAGCAGGTCCAGGCAGGCAAAGGGCTCGATCCCCAGCCGCGCCGCCACCGCCGTGGCGTGGCACAGCATGGGACATTCGTCACGGGCGCGGCGGCTAGCGGCGGCCAGCGGCAGGTGGTGGAACTCGCCATCGGTGTCCAACAGCACCGCGCCCCGCAACGACACGGTCAAAGCGGGGGCATGGGGCAGCAGCAGACGGGGAGGAGCGGGCGGGGCGGACATGGCCCTACTATAGGCGGAACAAAGCGCGTCCGCATGGACTTTTCCGTGGCGCGGTGGTTGAATGCCCGCCACCCGTTCCGCCGCTCCAAGGGGTTTCGTTCATGACTATGCTGTCCCGCCGCGCCTTGCTTGCCGGTCTGGCCGTCACGCCGCTGTTGCCGTCGCTGGCTGCCGCCCAAGCCAAGAGCGAACTGCTGATCTATTGCGGCATCACCATGGTCAAGCCGATCAAGGACATCGCTGTCCTGATGGAAAGCCGCCACGGCGTCAAGGTGACCGTCAGCCAGGGCGGGTCCGAGGATTTGTACGAGGCGCTGAAACTGTCCAAGGTCGGCGACATCTATTTCCCCGGTTCGTCCAGCTATCGCCAGCAGCATCTGGCCGAAGGGCTGTTGGGCGACGCGGTGCCGGTGGGTTACAACGTCGCCGCCTTGTTCGTGGCCAAGGGCAATCCCAAGAAGGTGGGGGCCGATATCAAGGAATTGCTGCGGCCCGATCTGTCCATGGTGGTGTGCAACCCGGAAACCGGCAGCATCGGCGCCGAAACCAAGAAAATCCTGGATCGTGCCGGGTTGACGGCGCCGGTTCTGGCGCGCTCGGTTTTCCTGGCTACCGATTCCCGTTCACTGGTCCAAGCCATGAAGGCGCAGCAGGCCGATCTGACCCTGAACTGGCGGGCCACCGGCTTTTTCCCGGAAAACCGCGACATCGTCGATATCATCGATCTCGACCCGTCGGTGTCGCAGCCGGCCAAGCTTGAACTCAACCTGCTGACCTTCTCGAAGCAGGCCCAAGCGGCCCGCACGTTCGCCGATCTGGCCGCATCGAGCGAAGGGCAGGCGATTTTCCGCAAGCATGGTTTCCTTGATGCCGCCATGCGCGGCGATTACTGATGCGCCGATGAGCGCTGAAATCCGCCTTAAATCCCTTGCCGGTATTCATCCGCTGGCCCGCATGGGGCTGTTGCTGACCTCGTTTCTGGCAGGCTTTCTCCTGCTGGTCGGGCTTGACCTGTTGTTTTCCCATCTGATCGAGGAACTGGATCGGTCCACCGACAATGAAAAGGCTCGCCTCGCCATCGGCGAGTTGATCATCCAGGATATCGGGCGGATCGAATCGACGCTCTATCAGATGGCCGCCACCCGCAATCCGCGCGGGCTGGAACTGGTGCGCGACGAGGCCAAGCGGCACGTGCTGGCCTTGGGGCGACGCCTGGACGTGTTGGAAGACGGCGGTACGGTGGATGAGGTCATCCGCCTGAACCTGGAAGACCGCGAAGAGATGGTGCGGTCCATCGCCTATCATCCGCCGGCGGATCGCCAGGAATTTTTGCTGGAAATCATCGAGCTTCGGCCCAAGCTGTTCGAGATCGATCTCAAGATCAATCAGCTCAATGCCTTGCTGGTGGAGCGCAACCGTCTGTACGACATCAACGCCGTCGAACCGGGCAAGCTGGTGACGGCGGATGTGCAGATGAGTTTGCGCAAGTTCTCGTCGCTGATGGAGCGTATGCGGGAAAACGCCGGGCGGCTGTTTTATCACGCCACCCAGCGCATGCAGGCGTTGGAAAGCGAGATCGACGAGCGCAAAAGCCGCTATCAGGCCATTCAGATTGCCCTGGCGGTGGTCACCGTGCTGTCGGTGCTGACCTTCGCCGTCCTGGTCGCCAAGCAGATATTGGCCGGCTCGGCCCTGCTGCAGGCCATGGTCGAGGATTTACGCCAGGCCAAGACCGGGGCCGATGCCGCCAACCAGGCCAAGTCGGAATTCCTGGCGACCATGAGCCACGAAATCCGCACCCCCATGAACGGCATCATCGGCATGACCAGCCTGCTGCTGGACACCCGACTTGAGCGCGACCAAGCCCATTTCGCCAATACCGTGCGGGTGTCGGCGGAATCGTTGCTGACCATCATCAACGATATCCTTGATTTCTCCAAGATGGAGGCCGGCAAGCTGGAATTCGAGGAAACCTCGTTCGAGCTGGTACCGCTGATCGAAGGCGTGGTCGATATCTTGGGGCCGCGTCTGCGTGACAAGAATCTGGATTTGTCCTGTTTCATCCCGCCCGCCGCCCATGGCGTCTTTCGCGGCGATGCCGGGCGGTTGCGGCAGGTGCTGCTCAATCTGGCCGGCAATGCCGTCAAGTTCACCAACCAAGGCGGCGTGGTGCTGGAAGTGATGGTGGATGACGGCGATCCCGCTCGAGCGCTGTTGCGCTTTACCATTACCGATACCGGCATCGGCATCCCCGAGGCGGCCAAGGGCAAGCTGTTCGGTACCTTCACCCAGGCCGAGGCCTCGACCGCACGGCGCTTCGGCGGCAGTGGACTGGGGCTGGCCATCTGCAAGCGCATCGTCACCATGATGGGCGGCGACATCGGCTTCGACAGCAACGAAGGTAAGGGCAGCACCTTCTGGTTCCAGGTACCGTTGCCGCGCACCGACGAAATCCCCGCCGATCCGGCCCCGTCCATGCCTTTGGCCGAAGTCCACATCCTGGTGGTGGACGACAATTCCATCAACCGCGAGATTTTTCAGCGCCAGCTCCAGTCCTGGGGTGCCCAGGTCTCCACCGCCTTCAATGGTATGGAAGCTCTGGAAGCCTTGCGTGCCGGTACCCGCTTCCATGTGATGGTGCTTGATCATCTGATGCCCGGTCTGTCGGGCGTCGATCTGGCTGCCATCCTTCGTGGTGACACCGCATTGGCCCATCTGCCCATCCTGATGGCCACGTCGGTGGGTGGCCCTGAGGTGATGCAGCAGGCCCAGGCGGTGGGCATCGGTTCGGTATTGCTGAAGCCGGTGCGGCAAAGCGCGTTGCTGCACGCGCTACTGGCCTTGCTGGGGAAGGGCGATGACACTTCGCCCCATGTTTTGGGCGCGGGGTTGGTTGACGATGAAACGCCGCCAGCCATGCCGCTGCGTATTCTGGTGGCCGAGGACAACGCCATCAACCAGCAGGTGGCGGTGGGTCTGCTGAACAAGCTGGGGCATCGCGCCGACGTCGCTGATGACGGCGCCGAGGCGGTGGAACTGGTCCGCGCCGGTGATTATGATCTGGTGCTGATGGACATGCAGATGCCTCGGGTGGATGGCTTGGCCGCCACCCGGCTGATCCGCCAATTGGCCGAGCCCAAGAACAGAATCGCCATCATCGCCATGACCGCCAACGCCATGGAGGCGGACCGTCAGGCCTGTCTGGCTGCCGGCATGGATGATTTCCTCGCCAAACCCATCGATCGCCGCCGTTTGTCGGCCATTCTTCATCGTTGGAGCGCGTGTCTGCTGGAAAGCCGTGCCTTGCGCGCCCGCCCATCCGAACCCGTCGACCTGCCGCCCTTGATCGACCTCGAGGCGGTGGATGATCTGCGCGACGCCTTGGGCGATGAAAGCTATGACGAATTACGGGCCTCCTTCGTCGCCAAGCTGCCCGATTACATGGCGGCCATCGATACCGCCCTGGCCGGTGATGGCGATGCCGCCATCGCCAGTACCGCCCATTCCCTGAAGGGGGCGGCGGCCAATATGGGGTTTGCCCGCCTATCGGCCAGCGCCGCGACGCTGGAACGTGAAGCCAAGGCCGGAGCCGGCGGTTACGCCCCGTTGGCCGCCGATCTGCACGACGTCCTGGCCGCCAGTCTGAACGCCATCAAGGGCTGAACGAAAAACCCCGCAGCCGGCGGTCTGCCGGCTGCGGGGCTTATCCTTGCCAAAGCCCGTCGGCTGGCGACGGGCGCGGGGCGTCAGTTCTTCTTGGCGCCTTGCTTGATCCACTTGCGGATCAGGTCGCGGTCGCACGAGCTCAGCTTCTTCTTGCCGTGGGGCATCTGCAGCGACTTGTCGGCCTTGCCGTCGATCAGCACCATCAGGTTGCTGGTGACCGGGTCGCCGGCGACGATCATCGCGCCGTGCTTGGTGCCCTTCATCAGGCCTTCATAGGTGGTCAGGTCGAGGCCGCTTTGTTCCAGACCGGCGCCGCCGGCCTGATGGCAGGTACCGCAACGGATTTGCAGGATCGGTTGGATGTCTTCGGCAAAGCTGACCGGCTCTTCCTTGGCGAAAGCGGGCGAGGCCAAGCCCAGCGCCAGGATAGCGGCGGCGAACACATTGATTTTCATCGTGGAAACTCCCCTGTACTTCATTCAGTGAATTACGATCCCTTGCCGTGAGTATAGCCCAGATTGTTGACCTCGTCGCGGGGCAAAGCAACCATGGGGGCTTAAATTCCCAAGTTCAAGTCCCCGGTCGCGGCAATGCGGCAATGCTGGACGGGCATGGGAGCGGGGCTAGAAAATCCTCCCCCCCGAGGACACTTCATGCTTTATTAGCCGCCCTGCCTTGGTTGGATGGATTGGGATGACCAGCTTGAACACCTATCGCGCCGGCCCGGACGAGCGCGGACATTTCGGTATTTTCGGTGGCCGCTATGTGGCCGAGACCCTGATGCCGCTGATCCTGTCGGTGGAACAGGCCTATAATCAGGCCAAGGACGACCCAGCCTTTCAGGCTGAGTTCCGCTCGTGGCTCAAGCAATATGTGGGGCGGCCCAATCCGCTTTACTTCGCCCCGCGCCTGACCGAGACCTGGGGCGGCGCCAAGATTTTCCTGAAGCGGGAAGATCTGAACCATACCGGCGCCCACAAGATCAACAATTGCATCGGCCAGATTCTGCTGGCCCAACGCATGGGCAAGAAACGCATCATCGCCGAGACCGGCGCCGGTCAGCACGGCGTTGCCACCGCCACGGTGTGCGCGCTGTTCGGGTTGAAATGCGTCATCTACATGGGCGCCACCGACATCGAGCGCCAAGCCCCCAATGTCTACCGCATGAAGCTTCTGGGCGCCGAAGTGCGCCCGGTTACCTCGGGCGCGGCGACCTTGAAGGACGCCATGAACGATGCGCTGCGCGACTGGGTCACCAATGTCGCCGATACCTATTATCTGATCGGCACGGTCGCCGGCCCGCATCCGTTTCCGGCCATGGTCCGCGATTTTCAGTCGGTGATCGGCGAGGAAGTGCGGGCCCAGATTCTGGAAGCCGAGGGCCGGTTGCCCGATTCCCTGGTCGCCTGTATCGGCGGCGGTTCCAACGCCATGGGCCTGTTCCATCCGTTCCTGGACGAGCCCAGCGTGCGCATCATCGGCGTCGAGGCCGGCGGCCACGGCCTGGACAAGCTGCACGCGGCGTCGCTCACCGGCGGTCGCCCCGGCGTGCTGCACGGCAATCGCACCTATCTGTTGCAGGATGCCGACGGCCAGATTCAAGAGGCCCATTCCATCTCCGCCGGCCTGGATTATCCCGGCATCGGGCCGGAACATTCGTGGCTGCACGACAGCGGTCGGGTGGAATATGTGTGGGTCACCGATGACGAGGCCCTGGCCGCGTTCCAGCAATGCACCCGTTTGGAAGGCATCATCCCGGCCCTGGAATCCAGCCATGCCATGGCCCATGCCGCCAAGATCGCAGGCAGCCTGCCCAAGGATCACCTGATGGTGCTGAACCTGTCGGGCCGGGGCGACAAGGATGTCAACACCGTCGCCCGCGCGCTTGGCGACGATTTCGGGGGATCGCTGTGATGAGCCGTCTGGCTGCGCGTTTCGCCAAGCTGGCCGCCGAGAACCGGGCGGCGCTGGTGACTTATTCCATGGCCTTCGACCCGGACCGGGCGGCCAGCCAGGAATTGTTGAACGGCCTGCCGGCGGCGGGCGCCGACATCATCGAATTCGGCATGCCGTTCACCGATCCCATGGCCGATGGACCGGCCATCCAGTACGCCGCCCAGCGGGCCTTGGCCTCGGGCGGCACGCTGAAGGGCTGCCTGGAGATGGTGGCGGAATTTCGTCGGACCGACGATGAAACCCCGATCATCCTGATGGGCTATTACAACCCGGTCTATTCCTGGGGGCCGGAAAAGTTTTGTGCCGATGCCGCCAAGGCCGGCATCGACGGCCTGATCCTGGTCGATCTGCCGCCGGAAGAGGCCGATGAATTGCTGCCCCATTGCCGGGCCAACGGCATCGACTTCATTTTCCTGACCACGCCGACCAGCGATGACGCCCGCCTGCCGGTCATCGTCGGCAATGCGTCGGGGTTCGTCTATTACGTCTCCATCGCCGGCATCACCGGCACCGCCTCGGCCAGCGCTTCGGCCATCGGCGACGCGGTGACGCGGATCAAGCGTCATACGGCGTTGCCGGTTTGCGTCGGTTTCGGTATCAAGAGCCCCCAACAGGCGGCCGAGGTTGCGCGGCTGGCCGACGGTGCCGTGGTCGGCTCGGCCATCGTCGCCGCCGCCTTCGAGGCCAAGGAACGCGGTGAAAACCCGGCTCAGGCCGCCTTGGCCCTGGTGCGTGAATTGGCCGCCGGTGTACGCGGGGCGCGCGGCTAGGGATTGTTTTTTGACACGGATGGACACGGATAAACACGGATGATGGATTGCTGGCGGAACTGGCTGTAAGTTCCATCCGTGTCTTCTCGATGAAACCGCCATCTGGCGCTAAGGAATGCTGTCATGAACTGGTTGACCAATTACGTCCGTCCCAAGCTCCAGGCCCTGGTGCGGCCGAAGGAAGTGCCGGATAACCTGTGGCACAAATGCCCCAGCTGCGGTCACATGATCTTCCATCGCGATCTGGAAAAGGCGCTGAACGTCTGTCAGCATTGCGGTCATCACATGCGCCTTGCCGTCAAGAAGCGGCTGGAAATGCTGTTCGACGACGGCAAGTACACCCGCATCGAATTGCCGAAAGTCCCTGACGATCCGCTTAAGTTCAAGGATCAGAAGCGCTACACCGACCGGCTCAAGGACACCCGGGCCAAGACCGGCGAACACGATGCCATCATCGTCGCCCATGGCCGGTGCAGTGGCCAAAACGTGGTCATCGCCGCCTTCAATTTCGACTTCCAGGGCGGCTCCATGGGCATCGCCGTCGGTGAAGGCATCGTCGCTGCCGCCGAATTGGCGGTGTTGCAGGATGCGCCCCTGATCGTCATCCCGGCCTCGGGCGGGGCGCGCATGCAAGAGGGCATCCTGTCCTTGATGCAGATGGCGCGCACCACCGTCGCCGTCGACAAGGTCAAGGAAAAGCGGCTGCCCTATATCGTGCTGCTGACCGATCCCACCACCGGCGGCGTCTCGGCCAGCTTCGCCATGCTGGGCGACATCGCCATTGCCGAGCCGGGTTGCATCATCGGCTTCGCCGGGGCCCGCGTCATCGAAAGCACCATCCGCGAAAAGCTGCCCGAGGGCTTCCAGCGGGCCGAATACCTGCTGGATAAGGGCATGATCGACATGGTCGTGCACCGCAAGGATCTGCGCGACACCCTGGGCCGCATCATTTCCATGCTGCGCAACCGGGCGCCCGCCGGCGACCTGGTCATGCTGCCGGTGGACATTCCCGATTACGACCCCGAATCCGCCGCCCGGCTGTGACATGATCGACGCTGTCCTCGAGCGTCTGACCCGCCTGCACCCCAAGGTCATCGATCTGTCCTTGGACCGGGTGCTGACGCTTCTGGACAAGCTGGGCCACCCGCAGACCCGTTTGCCGCCGGTCATCCATGTGGCCGGCACCAACGGCAAAGGCTCGACCGTGGCCTTTTTGCGCGCCTTCGCCGAGGCCGCCGGGCTGCGCACCCATGTCTATACCTCGCCCCATCTGGTGCGTTTCGCCGAACGCATCCGGGTGGCCGGTCAGATCATCGACGATGCCAGCCTGTTGGCGCTGCTGGAGGAAATCGAGCAGGTCAACGCCAGCGATCCCATCACCTTTTTCGAGATCACCACCGCCGCCGCCTTCCTGGCCTTTTCCCGTACCCCCGCCGATCTGGTCATTCTGGAAACCGGCCTGGGTGGGCGGCTGGACGCCACCAATGTGGTGGAACGCCCGGCGTTGACGGTGATCACCCCCATCGCCATGGATCATGAAAGCTTCCTGGGCGGGCGGATCGAGGCCATCGCGGCGGAAAAAGCCGGCATCATGAAACGCGGCATCGCCTGCATCGTCGCTGATCAGGGCCGCAAGGTGGCCAAGGTGCTGGAAGCCCGTTCGCTGGAAATGGGCGTGCCGCTGCTGAAGGAAGGCAACGATTTCTTCGCCCGCGCTACTCCCGATGGCGGCACCTTGTACAAGGGCGTGTCGCTGGAATTGACCTTGCCGGCCCCGGGTCTGACCGGATCGTTCCAGATGCGCAATGCTGGCCTGGCCCTGGCGGCACTGGAACGGTTGAGCCGAGGGGAAAAGCCGCCGGTTCTGGCGGAAATCCCGCCCGCCGCCTTCGCTTTGGGTATGAAAAGCGTCGAGTGGCCGGCACGGCTGCAACGCCTGACCAAAGGCCCGTTGGTCGAAATGCTGCCCGCCGGTTGGGAACTTTACCTGGACGGCGGCCACAACCCCCATGCCGCCGAGGCCATCGCCCGCCACGCCCGGTCGTGGCGCGACATGCCGTTGATGGGGGTGTTCGGCATCCTCGCCAACAAGGACATCGATGGCTATATGGGCCACATGGCCACGCGCTTTCATTCCTTGCGCACGGTGACCATTCCGGGTGAGCCGTCGGCCTTGCCAGCGGAAGCGGCGGCGGCGTGCGCCACCAAGCATTTCTGCATGGATGCCAAGGCGGTAACCAGCGTCGAGGCGGCTTTGCGCGATTTGGTGGGCGGCCATGCCGGCCCAGCCCGGGTGTTGATTTGCGGGTCGTTGTACCTAGCTGGTACAGTGCTTGCCGACAATTCCTGAGGGCGGGGATCACATGCGTCTGCTTCTGGCTATTCTGCTGCCGTGGTTGCAGTTTTTCACCATCGGTCGTCCGTTCGCCGGCCTTATCTGCCTGATCTTGCAGATCACCTTGATCGGCTGGATTCCGGCGATGATCTGGTCGGTCTATGCGCTGTCGCAATACAAGACCGACGAGAAAATCCGTCAGGCCATGGGTGGCCCGCGGGTCTGATCGCGGCTTGGATCGACTTTCGACTATTCTATTTCCGCAAGACCGCCACCGCTTCCAGGTGGGTGGAATGGGGGAATTGGTCGATGGGGGTGATGCTTTCCACCCGATAGCCGCCTTTGACCAGGATTTGCAGATCGCGGGCCAAGGTGGCCGGGTTGCATGACACCGCCACCACAATGGCCGGTGCCGCCTGGGCCAGATATTCCGCCTGCGACTGGGCGCCGGCGCGCGGCGGGTCGAACACCACCGCCTGATATTTCTTCAATTCCTGCGGCAACAATGGGCGGCGGGCGAGGTCGCGGGTTTCCGTGGTGATCTTGAGCCCGGCCATGTTGGCGGCGGCTTCCAGGGCGCGGATGGGGGCTTCGTCGCCTTCCACCGCGTGTACGGCGGCACCGCTGGCGGCCAGCGGAAAGGTGAAGCTGCCGCAGCCGCAATAAAGGTCGGCCACCGCCTTGACCTTGCCGATTCCCGTGCACACCAATTGGGCGATGGCTTTTTCCCCGGCCTCGGTGGGTTGCAGGAAATTGCCGGGCGGCGGTTCGACGGCGATGCCGGCGAAATGCACCAAGGCACCACGACGGCGCGAGATGGGCTCGATGAAGCCGGCACCGGGACGGCGCCAGGACAGCCGGGCCAGATCGTGGGAATCGGCGAAGGCCGCCAGTTTTTCCCGGTCGAACAGATCCAGGCGGGCATCGGCTTCCACCAGGATGTCCAGCCCCCCGGCGGTCAGGGCGACGGTGACGTCGCCGTCTTCGCTGTCGGGTACGGTTTCGGTCAGGATGTGCCGCAAGGGCGCGATGATGGCGGCCAGGGCGCGGTCCAGCAGCAGGCAATCATCCAGGTCGATGATGGTGTGACTGGCGCGGGCGTTGAAGCCGAACACGGTCGAGCCCTTGCGCCGATGAAAGGCGAAGGTGGCGCGGCGGCGCTGACCGGCGGCGACGCGGATCATGGCGCCGACCGGGGCATCGCCCAGGCCGTGACGGGACAATTGGGTCAGCAGCAAGCCGCTTTTCCACTGGGCGTAGACGTCGTCATCCAGGTGTTGCAGCGAACAGCCGCCGCAACGGCCATAATGCGGGCAGGGGGGCAAGCTGCGCCCCGGTCCTTCTCGGGTGACCTCGATCAGGGCGGCGGCCAGACCGTCGCCGCGCCGGCCCTCGATGCGGGCGACGACGCGGTCGCCGGGCACGGTGAAAGGGACGAACACCAGATCGTCGCCCAATTGGGCGATACCGTCGCCGCGCGCGCCGATTTCGGTGATCTCCACCTCGACGTTGCGCGGCGGCGGGCTTTGGCGCGGCTTGCCGCGACCGGCGGCGGAAGAGGGACGCTTGCGCAAGCTCATGGCTTGGCGACCCGACCGAGATCGGCGATGAAGGCAGTGATGATGTCGCCGCTGGCCTGGGTCAGGGCGGCGGCCTCGGCCTCGGGGCCGGCGGCGCTGGGTACTTCAACCTGATAGGTTTTCAACAGCAGCAACGAACCGTCACGGGACGACACCACCGCCAGCTCGACATTTGCCACCACCTTGCCGGCCCCGGCCAGCATCTCGAACCGGTTCAGCCGTCCGCGGACCATCCAATCGGGCGGTACCCGGGTCTCCGGGGTGATGACGGTGTGAGAGATGCCCGACAGGCGCAGCGAGTCCACCAGGGCGTTTTGCAAGAGCGCGGTCGGCGGTTCGGCCCACAGATCATAACGATAGCGGCCCAAAGTGCCGTCACCGTCCTGATAGGCCAGCGGGCGTTCAGACAACACGCCGTCGGTGGTGGGGCGGCTGACCTCGATCACGCCCAAGGCTGGGGCGGCGAAGCGGGCGGCCACCGGCGGGGTTTCCAGGCGATAGAAGCGGTCCTTGGGCGGTGCTTGCTGGGCGCAGGCGGCCAAGGTGACGGCCAGGGCGGCGATAAGCGACAGGTTACGCATGGTTGAAATTCCCCTCAACGCCGTCCCGGCCCGTCTTCGGCGCCCTTGGTGCCACCGATCAGCACACCGGGATTGTCCCGGATCTGGCGGCTGAATTCATGCACGTTGCGGCTGGTGCCTTCAAGGTTATAGGCGATGGAATCGATGTTTCTGGCCAGGGCCTGCAAGGTATGGCGCAGATCCTTCATGGATTGGTCGATCTGGCCCTTGTTGCCGTCGATGGTGGCGACCACGTTGTCCAGTTTCTTGCGGGTTTCCACCAGTCCAGCGGTGAGGTCGGCGGTGTTGGCCAGCGATTGGGCGATGGCGTCGGCGTTCTTGTCGTTGATTACCTGGGTCGACAAGGTGCCGGTGATTTTTTGCACGTCGCTGGTGATGCGCGGGGCCTTGACGGCCAGATCGTTGGACAGGGTGACCAGATTGGCCATCAGTTCCGGCGCCTGCTTTTGCATGATCAGGCCCAAGGCCTCCACCTGGGTGTTGACGGTGGCCATCAGCGGCAGCAATCCCTGGTCGGTCAGCTTGCTGACTTCGCCGGCCATGGCGTTCATGGTGGCGAAAATGTTGGCGGCGGCACCGCCGGGAATGTCCGATCCGGGCGGCAGCAGCTTGTCCGAGGCGCCGCCCTTGATGTCGAGCGTCGGCGCTGCCAGGATACCTGGCGCGGTGATGCGGGCCAGCGACCCTTCCGGGATGGCCCAGCCTTCCTGGACGCCCATGGTGACACGGAACCAGGTGCGGTTGTCCTTTTGCAGGCCTTCGATGCCTTCGACCTGACCGACGACAAAGCCTTCATAGGTCACCTTGCTGCCGTATTTGATGCCGGTGACGTTGGGTAATTGGGTGGTGTAGAGATCATTTGATCCGGTCTTGCCGGTCAAAAGTGCCACCGACACGATCAGGGCCGCCAGCATGGCCAGCACGAAGGCGCCGACGACGATGTAATTGGTGCGTGCGTCCCTCATAACCCGTTCCTTCTGCTTTCCGGCTTGTCCCGAAGTTTTTCTTTTTCCCCCAACAGACGGCGCAAATAGGCGTCGGGGTCGATTTCCGCCTCTTCGGTACGGCGGTTCAGCAGGTTCTGGATGCGCTCGTTGGGCGAATTGCGGATGGCGTCGACCGTATCGAGCGCCAGCACCTCACCCTTGTCCAGCACGCAGATGCGGTCGGCGATCTTGAAGGTGCTGTCCAGGTCGTGGGTGACGACGATGATGCTCATGCCCATGGCGTCGCGCAGACGCAGGATCAGATCGTCGATGGAAGACGCCACCACCGGGTCGAGCCCCGCCGACGGTTCGTCGCAGAACAACAGGCGCGGGTCCATGACGATGGCGCGGGCGAAGGCGGCGCGCTTGATCATGCCGCCCGACAGTTCCGACGGCATCAGGTACTCGAAGCCGGCCAGCGACACCACCTCCAGCTTCAAACGAGTGACGATGCCGATGGTGGTTTCATCCAGATTGGTATGTTCGCGCAGGGGCAGGGCGATGTTGTCTCCCACACTCATGCTTGAAAACAACGCGCCCGACTGGAAGGCCACGCCCATGCGGGTGCGCAAATCCTGCATTTCCAGCGCCGACAGGGCGTTGATTTCCTGCCCCAGGATGCGAATGGTGCCGGAACTGGGGCGCAGCAGGCCCAAGAGATGGTTCAAAAGCGTGGTCTTGCCCGAGCCCGAACCGCCCATGATGACGAAGATTTCGCCGGGCTTGACGGTCAGCGACACGTTCTTCAGCACCTGACGGTCGCCGTAATGGGTGTTGAGGTCGATGACCTCGACGCTGGGAGTTTCACTCATCTGGTCACCAGGAAGACGAAGATCATGTCGGTGATGACGATGGCCGAGATGGCATGGACCACCGAGCGGGTGGTCATGCGGCCGACGCCCTCGGCCCCGCCCGACACCGAGGCGCCGTTGACGACGCCGACGATAGTCACCAGGACGCCGAAGATGGCGCTTTTGGCCAGGCCGTGCAGCAGGTCGTTCAGCTTCAGCAGCGACAACACCTCGTCGGCATAGCCGGCCATGGTGCCTTGCAATTCGATGGAGATGTAAAGGCCGGCGGCGAACAGGCCGACCAGATCGGCCCACAGGGTCAGAAGCGGCATCAGGATCATCATGGCGGCCAAGGGCGGCGCCACCAGGAACCGTACCGGGTTGATGCCCATGACGGTGAGCGAATCGATTTCCTGGTTGATGCGCATGGTGCCCAGTCGTGCCGCCAGGGCCGAGCCGGACCGTCCGGCCACCAGGATGCCGGTGATCAGGGGGGCGAATTCGCGCACCACCGACAGCGCCACCCCCAAGGTGACGCGGCTTTCGGCGCCGAAGGTTTTCAGCGTGTAGATGCCCTGGATGGCCAGCATCAGGCCGATGGTGGTGGACAGCACGGTGATGATGGGCAGGGCGGCGATGCCGATATCCATGGCTTGGGCGGCGACCGAGGCGGCGCGCACCGGCTGGCGGCGCCAATGCCCCAGCACCAGCCAATAAAGCGACTGCCCCAGCAGCGTGGCGGCGAAGCCGAACTCGGACAGGCCGCGGGCGGCGGCGCGGCCCAGGCGTTCCAGGAGTGCCGAGGGATTGGGGGTGGGCATCAGGCCTGCAACCCGGCCTCGACCGTGTCGGCGAGGGCGAAGACCTTGTCCAGCCGGGCCAGTTGCAAGACCCGCATGGCCGGAGCGCTGATCGCCGCCAGGATGAAGCGGGTGCCGTTCTTGCGGGCCATCTGATAGGCCTCGACCAACGACGCGATACCCGACGAATCGATGTAATCGACCGAGGCCATGTCGACCACCACCGGGCGGCGCTCGAACATCAGATCCATCAGGTGCTTGCGCACCGACGGCGAGTGCTGCAAATCCACTTCCCCGGACAGCGCCACCACGACGGCACCGTCGATTTCTCGGCTTTCGATTTTCATGGCCCACCCATACCCATACGTTTTGCCAGTCTTAATAGATTGCCTGCTCCGGGCGGCGGTGCCAAGAACTCTACCTCATCCATCACCGATCGGATGAAATGAGTTCCCAATCCGCCGGGCCGGATGTCATCAAGGTCGCGCGGGCAGACCATGGCCGGATTGATCGGTGGGGCGAAGTCGATCAGCCGGATATCCAGCATCTCGGAATCGCCCCGGACCTGTATGATGAGCTCGCCCTCGCCGCCGCCATAAGCGTGGCGGATGATGTTCTGGCAGGCTTCGTCCACCGCCAGCACCACGTCGGGCACCACCTGCGATGGACAGCCCAGGCGTTCCAACGCCGGAGTCAAGGCGCGGCGGATGGCCGCCAGACTGGCCGGGCGGGCTTGGTATTGGCGGTTCATCACCGGGGCGGTGCGGCAATCCTCGACCACCACCATGGTCAGGTCGTCCTTCAGCGCCATGCCGTCTTCGACGATGCCGCCAACCAGGGCGCGCAGGCGGTCGGGGGCCGGGCGCATGCGGTGCGGAGTCAGGCGGGCGGCGACGCCGTCGGCCCCCAGCATGCTGTCGGTGCCGCCGGCCTCGGTCAGGCCGTCGGTGAACAGATAAAGCGCGCCGCCGTTCAACTGAAGCGTGGTTTCCGGGCAGCCTTGGGCGAACAACTCGGGGACGATACCCAAGGGCGGCATGCCGTCGTCGATGCGGTCCATCTTGGCGCCGCAGCACAACAGCGGTGGTTCGTGCCCGGCATTGGCCAAGGTGACGGTGCCGGTGGCCGGGTCCAGCACGCCGGCGATCATGGTGACGAACATGCCGGCTGAACTGGTTTCCGCCAGTTCGGCATCGATGGCCGCCAACACCGCGCCCGGCCCATCCAGGCGCTTGGCCAGACAGCGGAACAGGCTGGCGGTCTTGGCCATCAACAAGGCCGCGTTCATGCCCTTGCCCGACACGTCGGCGATGGCGAAGGCCAGCTTGCCGTCTTTCAGCTCGACCACGTCGAAAAAGTCGCCCGATACACCGCGCGCCGCCAGATTGATGCCGTGGATGGGAAATTCCGGCGGTCGTGCCGGCGGCAGCATGGCGCGTTGGATGTCGGCGGCCAGGGCCAGTTCGCGCTTCAGCGCCTGTTGTTCGGCCATGGCGGTGGCCTGGCGGGCGTTGATCAGGGCCAGGGCGGCCGAGGCGGCCAGGGCCTGCAACACCCGGCGATCGTCGCCGTCGAACGAGCCGCCGCCCTTTTTGTTGAACAATTCGATGGCGCCCAGGCGTTCGTCACGCACCGACATGGGGGCGCACAGGATGGACCGGGTGATGAAGCCGGTATTGGCATCCACCTTGTGGGAGAAATCGGGGTCGTCGCTGGTGTCCTTGACCAACTCGGTGGCATTGCGGTTAACGGCGCGCCAGACGATGCCCTGACCCTTGGGCAGGCGCAGACCGCTGACGTCGGTCGGTCCCCAACAGGCCCGGCATACCAGATCGCCGGTTTCCGGCTCCATCAGGAAGATGGAGGCAGCCTCGGCCTCCATACGGGTGCTGATATGGGCAATCCCGATGCGCAGCGTTTCCTCGATGTCCAGCGAACGGGCGAAATCGGCGGTCATCTCGGCGATCAGGTCAAGATCGTCGGCGAGGCTTGCCGGCAATGTATTGGGACGCTCGAGGATACGCATGGAGCGATGATGCCTTGTAATGAGGTGTGGGTAAAACCACTTTTCGCCGAATGGTTACGGGTGATGAAAAAAGCGTGAAATTACAGAAGGTTGTTTGGTGAATTTTTTGTTGCCGAACGTGGGCTTGATTGACTTGCGGATGGGGATGGGCACAATCCGCCATGCCGCAACCGACTTGGGAAAACGCATATGTTCACCTTGGCCAATGCCCTGGGCGAAACGCCCAAGCCGTCTGCGTCGCATGCTCGAGCCGCATTGCGCGATCATCGCCCCTTTCCCTTGCCCGGGCGTCCGTCGGCGCAGCCTTCCGACGATCATTGGAACGAGATTCTGCTTACCCTGGATGTGGCCTTCCAACCCATCGTCAACATCCATACCGGCGCCTGCTACGGCTACGAGGCCTTGCTGCGCAACACCACCGAGGCCGGTTTCGAATCCATCGCCGATTTCTTCGATACCTGCCATGCCTTGGGTGTGCTGATCGACGTCGAGATGGCGCTTCGGGAAAAAGCGGTGGTCAAGTTCCTGCACATGGAACATTGGCGGCAATCCAAGTTGTTTCTCAACCTGGACAATCGCGGACTGGAACTGGAAGGCGACCTGCCGGCGCGCACCCGCAAGATGCTGGAACGCTATGGCATCGAGGAAAGCCAGGTGGTGTTCGAGATTTCCGAACAGCACCCCATCGGTCAGCCCAACCATGCGGCGGCCATCTTCAACCACTACAAGCGCAACAATTTCCGCCTGGCGGTGGATGATTTCGGCACCGGTTTTTCTGGCCTGCAATTGCTGTATTTCGCCGCCCCCGACTTCCTCAAGATCGACCGCTTTTTCGTCTCCGACATCGCCAGCGATTCCAAGAAGAAGCTGTTCCTGTCGCAGATCGTCAACATCGCCCATCTGTTGGGGGTGGTGGTGCTGGCCGAGGGGGTGGAGACCGAGCGCGAATATTTCGTCTGCAAGGATATCGGCTGCGATTTGATTCAGGGCTATCTGGTGCAGCGACCTGACCGCGACATGGCCCAGATGCAGCCCCATTACGACCATATCGAGCGGCTGTCGCGGCGCGAACGCCGGGTGGCGGTGTCGGACCAAAAGCTGATCGCCGATCAGATCGCCGCCATCGACCCCATCCACCTGGACAGCACCATGGAAGAGGTGTTCGAGCGCTTCCGTGCCGACAAATCGGTGACCTTCTTCCCGGTGGTCGATGCGGCGGGCGAGCCGGTGGGCATCGTGCGCGAAACCGAGTTGAAGGACTACACCTATTCGCTTTACGGCAAGGCTTTGATTTCAAACAAGACCTTGGGTCGGCGGCTGAAGGATTTCGTCACCCGCTGCCCCATGGCCGACATCAACACCCGGGCCGAGCATATCTTGCAGGCCTATTCTGCGGTGGAGAAATCGGAAGGCATCATCATCGTCGACGACATGAAATATGCCGGCTTCCTGTCCGCCCACTCGCTGCTTCGCGTCATCAACGAAAAGAATTTGGCCGCCGCGCGCGACCAGAATCCGCTGACCAAGCTGGCCGGCAACAATCTGATCCACGAATACGTGTCGGAAGCTCTGGGCGCCGCCGATTGCGAATATGTGCTGGCCTATTTCGACTTCGACAATTTCAAGCCGTTCAATGATAAATACGGCTTCCGCCTGGGTGATCGCGCCATCTTGCTGTTCGCCGAATTGCTGGCCAAGGCCTTGCCGCGCGATACCTGCTTTCCTGCCCATGTGGGCGGCGACGATTTCTTCGGCGGCTTCCGCCGCACCGATTTCGACGAAGCCCTGCGGGTTTCCGCCAATCTGTGTGCGTCGTTCTCCCGCGATGTGGAAAGCTTCTACGACGATGAAACCCGCCGTCTCGGCCATATCGTCGGCCAGGACCGGGTCGGCAATATCGTGCGCTTTCCGTTGATGACGGTATCGGCGGCCATCGTCCACCTGCCGGTGGGGCGCCACGTCTACAGCGTCGATGATGTCAGTCAGTTGATCGCCGAATTGAAGAAAGAGGCCAAAAAGTCGCCCGATCACGTGGCCTCGGCGGCGTTGATCTGCCCGAGTAACTGATCAATCGCCCTTGCGGCCCTGCTTGCGCAACACCGCCACCATACCGGGAACGTCCACGCCGCCGTCCTTGCGGGTCACCGCGTCTTCCAGCAGTGCGACGGTGAAACCGGCGAAATCGGCCTGACGGCGGATGTAATCGGCGGCATGGGCGTAACGGTGCTTGGCTCCCAGCATGTAACTGTCGCAGTTTTCGGCTTTTTCCACGGTAAAGGCCAAAATACCGTCGTCGCGCAAGGCACCGCGGGCGGCATTCAGCACCGGGGTCAGGTCGCCCAGATAGACCATGACGTCGGCGGCGGCGATCAGGTCGTATTCGGCCCGTCGTCCGGCCAGGAACTGCTCCAACTCGGCTTCGTGCAGGCTGTCGTAAATGCCGCGGTCCCGCGCCTTGCTCACCATGGCCGGGGACAGGTCCAGCCCATCCAGGGTGGCGGCCAAGGGCCGCAGAACCGGCGCAGCCAGCCCAGTGCCGCAGCCGGCATCAAGGACAGCCAGATCGCGGCGCTCGTCCAGGCAGCGGTTGAGGGCATCGGCCAGCAGCGCCGGACCGCGATAGTCCAGCGCCCCGACCAGGGCGGAATCGAAGCGGTCGGCGTATTCGTCGAACAATTGTCGCACATAGGCCTGCGGCGCCCGTTGCGGCGTGTCGGCGCCGCCGGTCAAGGCCAGCCCCAGGCCGGCGCCGTGGGAATCGTCGGGGTCCAGCGTCAGGCAGTGGCGATAGGCCTGGGCGGCGCGGTCGGTCTGACCGATGGCCCGGCAGGATTCGGCCAGGCAGAACCACGGCTTGATCTGGTCGGGGGCAATGGCGGTGGCGCGGTCGAAAGCCGAGGCGGCACCGTCCTCGTGGCCCTGAGCCTGACGGATCAGGCCCAACTCGACCCAGGAATCGCTATCGCGTGGGGCCAGCTTGACGGCTTTTTCCGCCTGTTCGCGTGCCCGATCCAACTTGCCCATGGCGCGCAGCACCGAGGCCAAGTTGGTGCGGGTGCCGGCATGGTCGGGGCGAATATCCACCGCCCCTTCCAAAATGGCCGCGGCCTCGGCCAGATTGCCGCATTCCTTCAGCGCCAAGCCGAAATTATTGAGGGCGGTCGGCCAGACCGGGCGCAGTTGCAGGGCGCGGCGCAGACATTGTGCCGCCTCGCGCGGGTCGCCTTGTTGCTGCAACAGGGCGCCCAGGGTGTTCCAGGCTTCGGCATGGCCGGGATCGGCGGTCACTGCGTGTCGGCAATGGCTGATCGCCTCGTCCACCCGGCCTTGCTGGCGCAACAGGTGGCCCAGGCGGGCATGAGCCTCGGCATGGTGGGGATGGATGTTGAGCACGGTGCGGAAGTGCAAGGAGGCCTCGGCCACCTCGTTGCCCATTTCCAGGGCCCGGCCCATGGCCAGATGCAAGGCCGACTGGCCGGGGGTGATGGCGATGGCGGTGGCCAGATAGCCGGCGGCGCGCTTACCTTGCCCCTGGTCCAGGGCCAACAGGCCAAGCAGGTAATGGGCACCGCCGAAACTGGGGGCGGATTCCACCAACTGACGGGCCAGGCGGCGGGCGTCGGCGGGTTTGCCGTCCTCATAGGCGCGCATGGCCTCGGTGAAGACCGTGGCAGTGGATTTAACCGTCTTGGCGCGCATGTGGGTCAGGCTCCCCCCCGCTGAACGATACCGTAGCAACCCCCCACGCCGATAATGATAAACCCAAGGGTGGGTCCGGGCAACGGCGCTGCCCGCATTACCGCAATGCGTTGCTGATCAGGTATTTGGCGATGTCGACGGGCTTGACCTTGAAGTTCTTGGGCGGCTCCTTGCCATCAAGGGCCAGGGCCACCAGCATGGAATTCTCGACGCTGTTGATGGCCACCTTGAACAGGCCCTTGGCGCCGCGCAGCTTGGGATAATAATTGGGGTCGACGGGCTTTTCCTTGCGGGCCAGACGCTCCAGCGCCTCGTCCTCGCTAAGCTCGGTTTCGTCCGTCTTCAGGATCTTCCAGTCGCTTTGCCCGGCCAATCCAGCCAGATCCTGTTCGGTCACGCTGTCGGCGCTGACGCCGAGTTTGTACAGGTTCTTGCCCAGGCCCACATCGGCGCCCCATTCCTGGTTGGCCTTGCTGGTGGCGACATAGATGATCGGCATGATGGATTCCACAAAACAGGCGGAGAGGGCGGACAAATGGAAAAGGGCCGCCGAAGCGACCCTCTCCACAATCCCACATCGAAAGCGGATTAGCGCTTCGAGAACTGGGTCGAACGACGAGCCTTGTGCTTGCCGTACTTCTTACGCTCGACGACGCGCGGGTCGCGGGTCAGGAAGCCGCCGGCCTTCAGCGCCGGGCGCATGGCCGGGTCGAAGAAGGTCAAAGCGCGGCTGATGCCGTGACGCAGGGCGCCGGCCTGACCGGACAAGCCACCGCCATTGACGGTGCACATGACGTCGAACTGGCCTTCGCAACGGGCGGTCTGGAACGGCTGATTGATCAGCATGCGCAGAACCGGACGGGCGAAATAGGTGGTGACGTCGCGGCCGTTGACCACGATCTTGCCGCTGCCGGGCTTGACCCAGACGCGAGCAATGGCGTTCTTGCGCTTGCCGGTGGCGTAGGCGCGGCCCTGAGCGTCAACCTTACGCTCGTACACGGGCCGAACCTGCGGAACGGCGGCCTGAAGATCGGCCAGACTGGAGAGATCGGCCATGACTACCTCTTGTTCTTCGGGTTCATGGAAGCCACGTCCAGCACTTCAGGCTGCTGCGCTTCATGGGGATGGTTCGGGCCGGCATAGACGCGCAGATTCTTCATCTGAGCGCGTCCCAGCGGACCACGGGTGATCATGCGTTCGACCGCCTTTTCGATGACCCGGTTGGGGAAGCGGCCCGAAAGCAGCTCGCCCACGGTACGGCCCTTGATGCCGCCGGGATGGCCGGTGTGCCAGTAGAAGGTCTTGTCGGCCAGCTTGTTGCCGGTCAACTTCACCTTCTCGGCGTTGATCACGATCACATTGTCGCCCATGTCGACATTGGGGGTGAAGGTGGGGAGGTGCTTGCCCCGCAAGCGCATCGAGATGACGCTGGCGAGACGGCCCAGAACGACGCCGTCCGCGTCGACCACGACCCACTTCTTCTGCACTTCGGACGGTTTGACGTTCAAGGTCTTCATGTCACCCACGGCAAAACCAGTTGGGAACACCGGGACACCCCGGCATTCGAGGGGGCGGAGTATGCCACGGAGAGCGATAGAGTCAACAGGAAATAAATCGTTTAAAATCAATATGTTACAGTAAGGGTATCATAGTACCTCATTGGAGGGCCGCCTGGGCAAAGGGTTTGCCGATGGTCGCGATGACCGGGATGTGATGAGAACGCGCCGGTTTGGGGTCAATCCGCTCCGCCGGCGGCGGCTCGCCATTCCTGCCGCGCCCGGCGGATCACCTGGACGGCGCCGCTGAGATTGAGGCCGCCAATGATGGCGGCGACGGCGATGTCGGGCCAATGGGTGGCGGTGACGAAAACGCCGCTGGCGGCGATGATGACGGCGATGTTGGCGATGGAATCGTTGCGCGAGCATAGCCACACCGACCGCATGTTGGCATCGCCCTGGCGATAGGCGTAAAGCAGGGCGGTGACGGTGCCGTTGGCGGCCAGGGCCAAGAGGCCGATAGCGCCCATGATCTCGGCCCGGGGCAGGGTGCCCGACCAGGCGTGCCAAGCGGTGCTGCCCATCACCCACAACCCGAAGATCGCCATGGTGCCGCCCTTGAACAAGGCGGCGCCGGCACGGACCCGCACTCCCGATGCCAGAACGAACAGGCTGATGCCGTAATTGGCGGCGTCGCCGAAGAAATCCAGCGCGTCAGCCTGCAAGGCGGTGGACCCGGCCAGCCAGCCGGAAACGATCTCGACGAAAAACATGGTCAGGTTGATGGCGAAAGCCACCATCAGGATGCGGCGATAGCGCCCATCCACCGCCATCGGGGCGGGCGGGGTGCAACCGCCGCTGCAACAGGCCGACATGGGCTTAGCCCTTCAATTCAGCCGCCGCCTGTTTGATCACCTGATCGAACTCGGGCAGCGGCGGGAAACGTCCGGCGGTCAGCATCAAATTATCCACCAGACCGAAATCCTCGACGATCATGCCGTGTTGCTGGCAAAAACAGCGGCCATCGTCGTCGCGCTGATGTTCGACCCGCTCAAGATAGGGTCTGGTTTCTTCGCACCAGGAAAACACCTTCTTGCCCAAGGCTTCGGCGAAGCCCATCTCCCACGCGGTGCCGGCATCGGCACCGGGGCCGCGAAACGGCGAGATACAGGCGATCACCGCGTCGCAGGCGCGGATCAGATCGATATTGGCCTGACGGATGGCCGCCGCCTGCTGCTCTTGCGGCAAGTTCTGCCATTTGCCCTCGCCATCCAGGGGCGAGACGCCCTCAAGCCCGTTTTCAGCGCAGATTTCCTTGAGATATTGGAACAACGCCTTGGCCGCCGGATGGAACACCGCCGGGCCGGCGAGATAAAGGGTGGGCTTGCGCGACATGGTCCGCCTTGCTGCTATGATGGCGTCCATGCTGCCGTAAGCCGAGGCGGGTGCCAAGAGGCACGATCTCGGTATTTGATAAATAAGTGGCATGATGAAATCCGCGCTTGATTTGCTTGCGTCCCTGCCATTCCTAGTCGGAGTAGAAGTTGAAAAAGGGGGGGATCATGAAGATGCATGTGCTGCCTTTGGTCGTGGCGTTGATGGCGACACCGCTTTACGTCTCGGCTGCCGACGCGCCCAAGCCGGTGGGGCAGCAAATCCTGGTCAAGGTCGAGCCTCAGCCGTGGCAGACCCGTCGAGCTGTGTTCGCCGATACCATCGACGCCCTGGGCGCCAGTCAGGGCAAGGACGCGGTCGCCATGGCCCGCTTCGATGGCATGCTGACCGATTTCGAGAAGAACCCGCTGTCGCTGACCCCCATGGAGGCGATGGATTATTACGGCATCTTCTATGTGCCGCGTGAAGGTGCTACCCACACGCCGCAAATCCTGCAGATGGTCAGTTTTTTCACCACCTTGGGCTGGTACGACGCGCTGCGCTTCGCCGATGACAGCGGGCGGGCGGAAATCATCGACAACGAATTCTTCTTCAACCGCGCCTATCGCCTGGGCGGGCAGCAGCAAATTCAATTGCTGTCGGATTTTCTGACCACGCAGCCGCAACAAGCGGCGCAAGCGGTCCAGGCCGGTATCGCCATGGCCCGCAACGCCCGCGCCAGAGGGGATAAATACGACGAACACTGGCCCACCGCTTATGGCTTGCAGCGCATGATGTGCGGCCTGGAAGGCAAAAAAGACTGCCCGAAGCCGCCGGCCATGCCCCAAGCCCAGTGGGATGGCGCCTTTGCCAAAGCCGTTGCCACGGTCGAGAATTATTACCGCGACAACAGCGGGCGCAAATAAAGAGGAGGGCATGATGGCCTGTAAAATCTGCGGCGCGGTGACGGACGAGGCCGATTATTGCAGCGAACATTGCCGCCTGAAGCTTGAATGCCAGCGCATCGCCTGGGACCGCGCCGCCCGCATGGTCGGCGTCAACGGCTATTACGACCGCCGTTACCGCGAACACATGCGCAACCACAACACCCGTGGCGCCAAGGTCATGCGCAAGGAATGGGACGCTGCCTTGGCCAAGCTGGGGGAAAGGCCGTAGCTGTTCAGGCGCGAGCAACGAAAGGAAGAAAATGCAAAAGGTGCTCAAGGGGCTCAAGTTTGCCGGCTGGGTCGTGATTATCGGCGGCATGCTGATTTCCGCCGTACGGGTGTTTCTGACGCTGAAGGCCCAGGCTTTCGACCAAGTGGCGGGGGCTGGCGTATACGCTTTGGTCGGGCTGGCCGGCGGTGGCCTGACGGTGGCCCTGGCCCGCTTTCTCGAAGACCTTCGCGCCAACCGGGCCCTGGCATGCCGGGTGGTGGGGGATGCGCTGCCGTCCCACCCGGTGAGTGCCCTTGGCCTGTTGGTGGTTTTGGCCGGCCTTGCTTATATCGCCACCGTGGTGTGGACTTTTGTGCTGGGCGATGATCGCACCCTGGCCGCCTGGAGCGTTGTCGCCGCCGGTCCCGGCCTGCTGATGGTGTTGGGCGGCATTGTCCTGATGCTGATCGGTGGTGTGGTCAAATCACCGAGACGCGGTCGGTAGGTGGGACACGACGGTTGCCGGTGGAATGGACCCGCAACTTCCCCCCTTGCCGCGCCCCATGCCCTTACGCTATAACCCGCCTTCCGCACCCCGCTGTGCGGCATCCGGCCTGCACCCGTAGCTCAGCTGGATAGAGCGCTGCCCTCCGAAGGCAGAGGTCACAAGTTCGAATCTTGTCGGGTGCGCCAACTTTCTCCCTCCCCCTGGTTTCCCCACCCATGCTTTGTGCGTTGGGTTAAACCTCTCGTTAAGCGGTTTGATTTAAATAATGAAAGCTGTTGTCAGAAGGACATCGGCGTGAGCATGCGGAAAACCCTTAAAACCGGCCTTGTCGTCGCCACCGTGGCGGTGTCGCTGTCGGCTTGTGCGCTTGAGCCCGAGGCCTTGGGGGAAATCCGTGCCGATCTCAAACGTCACGCCGAAACCCTGCCCCAGGAAACCCTGTCGCAGCCGCTGACGGTGGATGATGCCATCGCCCTGGCGGTGGCCCATAATCTGGATTCCCGCGTCAAGCTGCTGGAAGAAGTGTTGGCCCAGGGCAAGGCCGATCTGTCCATCTTCGCCCTGTTGCCGGAAATGGCCGCCAAGGGTGGTCTCAGCCGCCGCGGTCCGCGCAAGGCGACCACGTCCAAGGATTTGTCCGCCGGCACCACCGGCAATTATTCCACCAGTGACGACGTCATCAGCCGGACCGGCGATTTGACCGCCACCTGGAACCTGATGGATTTCGGCATCGCCATGCTGCGCGCCGACCAGGAATCCGACCGCATCACGCTGGCTCAGGAAAAGCGCCGCCGGGCGCTGCATCTGCTGATCCAGGACGTGCAGGCCGCCTATTGGAAGGCGGTCATCAACGAATACGCCGAGAGAAAATACAACGCCCTGGAATTGCGTCTGATCCGTTCGGTCAAGGATGCCGAGGAAGCCGAGCGCAGTCAGGTCGGCGACCCCATGCAGATGCTGGCGCATCAGCGCGCCATCGTCGACACCATGCGCCAGATCGCCGAGATGCAGCGTCAGACCGCCACCGCGCGGGCCGATCTGGCCGGTTTGATGGGAGTGCAGTCCCACACCGCCTTCCAACTGGCCGAGTTGAAGGAAGGCGGCACCCTGGTGGTCGATCCGCCCGCCGCCGATGTCGAGGCGTTGCAGCAAGTCGCCCTGGACAATCGCCCCGAGCTGCGCGTCGAGGAAGCCCAGTTTCGCATCGACGTCCAGGAAATCTATACCGAGCTGTTGAAGTCTCTTCCCGGCATCGGTCCCTTCATTGGTGGCCATTACGATGCCAATTCGTATCTCAAATACAATGCCTGGGCTGATGCCGGCGTGCAGGTGGCGTGGAATTTGGTGGATGTGCTGAGCGCCCCCAAGCGCATCGGCCAAGCCCAGAACGTGGCGGAAGTCACCCGTGCCCGCCGCTTGGCCCTGGGCATGGCGGTGGTCACCCAGGTGCGGGTGGCCGATATCCAGTATCGCCACGCCATGAAGGAATTCCGCCTGACCGAACAGATGGCCGGTATCGACCGCCGCATCACCTCGCTGGCCGGCAAGTCGCGCTCGGCCGGCAGCGGCAGCGCCATGGAGGAAATCAAGGCCGAGGCGGCGGGCATGCTGTCCACCTTGCGCCGCTTCATCCTGTATTCCGACCTGCAAGCGGCCAAGGCACGGCTGAATGCGGCCATGGGCCTGGACCCGCAACCGCCCATGCCGGAAACCAGGCCGACCGCTGCTCTGGAGGTCTCTCCTCGTGTCGTCGCCCACCTCACCCGCTGATCCGGCGGCACTGGAAGCCGAGGCCAAGGCGATATCCGCCTGTCTGCGCGCCATGGGCCATGTGGTCGCGGCGTCGGCCCTGCTTGATTCATGGCGCATGGCCGAAGCCGAGGCGGCGGCCGCGCCGTGGATCACCGCCCTGGGCCGCCATGGCTTCGCCGCTCATTTCGAGCCCCAGACCAAGCTTGCTGTGCTTGCCGCCGATCTGTTGCCCTGCGTGGTGCTGGCCGGCTTGTCCTCGCGTTCGCTCAACCTGCCTGCGCCGGTGGCCGAGACGGCACCGGTCCTGTTCATCCGCCCGCGGCTGGATACGGCGGAAAGCGCCATTCCCACCTCGTGGCCGGCCTTGCTGGCCTCGTGGAAACCCATGGTGGTGCGCGCCGCCCTGGCCGGGGCCTTGGCCAATGTGCTGGCCTTGGCGGCACCGTTGTTTTCGGCTCAGGTTTACGACCGGGTGTTGCCGCACGGCTTGCTCGATTCGCTGGCCGCCCTGGCCGCTTTGTTCCTGGCCGCCGCCTTGTTCGAGCAGGTGTTTCGCCGCCTGCGCGCCTTGTTCGTGGAAGATGCCTTGCATGACGGCAATGTGCGGCTGGCCATGGACATGCATCGCCGCATCCTGGAAACCCGCTTCGATGGCGCCGCAGCGCCCTCGGGCCATTTGATGCGCATGTTGCAGGATTTCGATTCCATCCGCGACGGCTTCGGCGCTGCCGCCGTGTCGTTGCTGGCCGATCTGCCGTTCATGGCATTGTTTCTGTTCGGCCTGTTCTTATGCGATCCGATGATCGCCTTGGCCGTTTTCGCTCTCAATGTCGTGGTCAGTCTGTCCACCTTCATCGCCTTGCACCGGCAGAAGCTGCTGCACCGCGAATTGTCGCGCGCCGCCAGCTTCCGCGCCCAGGCGGCGCAGGAATCCTTCAGCGACCCGGAAACCGTGCGCCGCGTCGGCGCCCAGACCTATTTGCAGGGGCGCTTTCGCCAGGGCACGGTGTTGTACGCCACCGCCGCGCGGGCCATCCGCACCGTGGCGGCGGCACGCGGCAATCTGTCCATGCTGGCGCAGAACCTGTCCATGCTGATTGCCATCGGCCTGGGCGGCTGGCGGGCGGTGGAAGGCGACATGAGCGCCGGTGTCATCCTGGCCGCCACCATGCTGGCCACCCGCTTTACCGGCGCCACCATGCAATTGGTGGCGGTGGTGCCGCAGACCCTGGCGGCGCTGGCCTCGCTGGAAGCCTTGCGCACGGTGACCGGACGCCCGACCGAGCGGCCCCTGGGGGCGGCGTTGATTCATCGCCCGGTGGCGCAGGGGCAGTTGATTGTGGACGGCGTGGTGGCCCGCTATCCCGGTGCCTCCCATCCGGTGCTGGACGGCATTGATCTGATGGTGGCCGCCGGCCAGCGTCTGGCGGTGGTGGGGCCATCGGGATCGGGCAAGACCACCTTGGAAAAGGTACTGACCGGCATCATCCGCCCGCAAAGCGGACGGGTCATGCTGGACGGCGTCGATATCGCCCTGATCGATCCCGCCGATCTGCGCCGCCATCTGGCGGTATGCCCGCAAAACCCGCCGCTTTATTCCGGCACCTTGCGCACCAATCTGTCGTTGAACGGGCTGGTGTCCGATGACGACATGGTGGCCATGCTCAACGGCTTGGGCGCGGGTGGGGTGATGCCGGTGGGCATGGGCCTGGATTTCGAGGTGATGGAAGGCGGACGCAATCTTTCCGGCGGTCAGCGGCAATTGGTCGCCCTGGCCCGCGCCTTGTTGCAAGCGGCACCGGTGACCATCTTGGATGAACCCACCGCCGCCCTGGACGAGGCGACCGAGCGCCGGGCCATCGCCGGCATTCACAAAAGCATCGGCCAGCGCACCTTGGTGGTGATCTCGCACCGGGCGGCGGTGACCGCCCTGGCCCAGCGCGTCGCCACCATGGATCGCGGCAAGATCGTGCGGGTGGCCGAACGGGCGCAGCCCGCTGCCGCTGTTCCGCCCCGGGGGGCCTGAGCCATGGCCGAAAAATCCCTTGATCCCGGCCTGGACGCCTTTCGCAGCCCTATTCACGGCATTGCCCCCAAGCTGACGCCGCCTTCGGCCAATTGGCTGCTGGGCTGGTGCGTCACCGCCTTTGTCGGCCTGACCGCGGCGGCGGCGGTGCTGGAACTGGACGAGGTGGTGACGGCGCCCGCCCGCATCGAGCCGTCGGGTCAAGTGCGTCGGGTCCAGCATTTCGAGGGCGGCACCATCCAGGAAGTGCTGGTACGCGAAGGTGCCTTCGTCGCCGAGGGCGAAGTGCTGGTGCGGCTGGTCAATTCGCAAGGGGCGCAGGATCTGGCCGACCGTCGCGCCCGCTGGTCGGCCTTTCATGCTCGCGCGGCACGACTGAAAGCCGATTTGTCCGGGGCCAAGGACATCGTCTGGCCCGCAGGCGTTGATATCGACGCAGACACCAAGCGCCGGGAAACCAGCATTCACGGCGAGCGTTTGGCCCACCGGGCCCAACAAGTGACGGTGATCCAGCGCGAAATGGAGCGACGCCGGCGCGAGGTGGTCGAGACCGAGACCCGCCATGCCGGTCTGGCTCGGGCCCAGTCCAAGGGCGCCGAGGAAATGCACATCAAGAGAAAGGCTTATGAGGTCGGCGTCGTCGGCAATCAGGAAATCGTCAAGCTGGAACGCGAACAGCTGATGCTGGATACCGAGGTGTCCACCGCGCGCGACACCATCTCGCGCTTGCAGGCGCAACTGGCGGAAGCCGATGCCAAGCTCAACGAGTTCGAGAAGGGCTGGCGCACCGAGGTGCTGGAGGAAATCAGCAAGGCCGAGGCGGAAATCGCCGCGCTGAAGGCGACCATGGAGGTGGCCACCGATCGCGAGTCGCGCTCGGAAGTACGCTCGCCGGTGCGCGGCGTGGTCAAGATGGCGGCGATCACCAGCGTCGGTCAGGTGGCCAAGCCCGGCGATACCTTGATGGATATCGTCCCCCTGGATGACGCCCTGGTGGTGGAAGCCAAGGTGCCGCCCCAGGATATCGGCCATCTGCGCGAGGGATTGGCCGCCCGCATCCGCCTGTCCGCCTATGATCCATTCCGCTACGGTCAATTGCCGGGGCGGGTGCTGGCGGTGGGCGCCGATTCCATCGAGGAAGCCCAGGGCAATACCGTCAACACCTATTACAAGGTGGTGATCCAGTCGGATCAGGCGGTGCTCACCGATGGCAAGGGCCAAGTCCATGCGGTGCGCTCGGGCATGGCCGGCACCGCCTCCATCATCATCGGCCGCAAATCCATCTTGCGCATGGTTTTCGATCCGCTGTTGCGCAATGAAGTGATTTTTTCACTGAATTGGTTCAAACTATCCTGATCCGTCATTCCCAGAAAGGTGAATGCCATGCCCATCATGACCGCTCCGGTCGCCGCGCCAAAGTTGCCGGTGATAGAGGTCGCCGCAGGCAAGACCGCCCAGGTCATCGGCAAGGTCGCCCAGGTCCAGGGTGAAGCCTGGATCATCCGCGACGGCCAAAAGATTGTCGCCGCCAAGGATGCGCCGTTGCTGAAGGGCGACGAGGTGGAAACCGCCCCGGCGGCGGAAATCTCGCTGGTCTTCGCCGACCGCTCCACCTTCGTGCTCAAGGATCGCGGTCTGATCGGGCTGGACGAATTCAGCTATGACCCGGCGACCAAGACCGGATCGGAAAGCATCCTGGTGGCCCAGGGCGCCTTTTCCTTCGTCTCCGGCGACATCGCCAAATCAGCGCCGGGCGCCGCCCGGCTGGCCACCCCGGCCATGTCCGTCGGCGTGCGCGGCACCACCGTGGTTGGCAGCGTCGGCAGCGGCGGCGAGACCTCGGTGGCGCTGCAACCCGATCCCGGTTCCGGTTTCGTCGGTGAAATCGCCTTGAGCCGGCCCGGCAGCGGTGACGCGCCGCTGGTGATCAGCGATGCCGGCGCCGGTGTGCTGGGGGCGACCTTCGGCAGCAGCTTCACCCAATCCAGCAATGCCGGCGCGGTGGTCAGCGCCGTTGCCCCGACACCATCGGCGCCGCCTGCGGTGGCGCCGTCTTTGCCGGCGGCCCCGGCGGCAAATGGCGCCTCGTCCGGTGGTGACGGCCCGGCCAATACCGGCGGCGGCGATGGGGATTCTGTTGGCAATGGCAACGGAGCTGGGGGCGTTGATCCCATCACGCTGCCGCCACCGCCTCCTCCTCCGCCGCCTCCGCCGCCTCCGCCGCCACCGCCGCCGCCACCGCCGCCACCGCCTCCGCCGCCACCGCCACCACCGCCGCCACCGACGCCGCCGCCGCCGCCCGTCAACGACCCGCCGGTGGGGTCGGGCGCGGCTTTGACCGCTCCGGGGACGGAAGGGACGCCATACACCATCACCGCCGCCGAGCTGCTGGCCAAGGTCAGCGATCCCAATGGCGACGTCCTGACCTTGACGGGGCCGGTGACCGCCGATCACGGCAGCGTCACCGACAATCTGGATGGGACCTTTACCCTGACCCCCGATGCCGATTTCCACGGGCCGATGGTCATCAGCTATGGGGTCAGCGACGGTAGCGTTACCATCACCGCCACCACATTGGCCAATTTCGCCAATACACCCGATGCTCCGGTAGCGGGCAGCGTCACCCTGCCGGCCACCAGCGAGGATACCGGTCTGGTGCTGAGTTTGGCGCAATTGCTGGGCAGCGCCACCGACGCCGATGGCGATCCCTTGGCCATCACCAATCTGTCGGCCAGTAATGGCGCCAGCTTCACCGACAACGGCAACGGCACCTTCACCATCACTCCGGCGGCCAATTACAGCGGCACGATCAGCCTGACTTATGACATCGATGACGGCACCGGCAACCAAGTCGCCACCAGCGCCAGCGTGGTGGTCAACGCCGTCAACGATGCGCCGACCATGTCCAGCTATGTGGGCATGTCGTCACCGAACGAGGATGGGCCGTTCCCCGGCGAAACCGTGTATGCCCTGTTCAATACCGGATTCAGCGATACCGCCGACCTTGGCACCCTGGCCGGCGTGGCGGTGATCGGCAACAACACCGTATCGCCCGATGGCGCTTGGCAATATTCCTCCGATGGTGGCACCACCTGGGTGGATGTGGGCGGCGTCAACGACAACAGCTCCGCCCTGGCCTTGTCGGCTTCGACCAAGCTGCGCTTCAACGCCGCCCCCGATTTCCACGGTACGGCACCGTCGCTTTATGTGCGCGGCCTGGATAACAGTTATGCCGGCGGCTGGTCGTCCAGCACCGGCAGCGCGGTCTATACCAACACGTCATCACCGGGCGGCTCTTCCGCCATTGCCGCCACGGCCACCGAATTGTCCACCGACGTCAACGCCGTCAACGACGCACCCACGTCCAGTGCGGTGACCCTGACGGCGGGGGTGGAAAACGTGCTGTACACCTTCACCGAGACTCAATTGCTGGCCAATGCGGTGGATGTGGACGGCGACACCCTGACCATCTCTTCGTTTACCCCCAGTACCGGGACGGTCAACAATCTGGGGGGCGGCAATTACTCGTGGCTGTTGCCGGCGGATTACAACGGCACCGCCAGTTTGGCCTATATCATCAGCGACGGTCAGGGCGGCACCGTCACTGGCAGCGCCGATGTGTCCATCGCCGCCATGGTAACCACGGCGGGGGTTGATACCTTGACCGCCGGCGATGGCGACCACGCCTATCGGGTCGATGCAGGCACCTTCGCCGCCGGCGATTCCATCATCGATACCGGCAATCCCGCCGACGCGGACGTCATCAGGGTGATTTCGGCGGGTACGGTGGATCTGGCCGCCGGTTCGGTCACCGGCATCGAGAGCATCGCGATCGAGGCTTCCGGCGCCACCACCATCGTGCTGGGCGGCGGGGCCGATCCGCAGCAATTCCAGTTCATCGGCGGCGGTCCCGGTTCGGACACGGTACGGCTGGCCGATAGCGGTTCCACCTTGGATTTGACCGGCATCGTCCTGACCTCCATCGACAGCGTTTCCACCGGTGCCGGCAACGACACCATCAGTTTCGATGATGTCAACTTTCCCAGCATCGGCATCGTTGTCGATGGCGATGCCAGTGCGGTCGATAGCGATAAGGTGATCATTTACCAAACCCAGGCGGGAACCCTGGATGTCAGCGCCAGCGTGTTCAGCAATATCGAAACGGTGGCGTTGGTTGCCGCCACCAGTGCGGACGTGGTGTTGATCGGCAACAGCCTGAACAACAGTCTGGTCGGCGGGGCCGGTAGCGATAAACTGACCGGCGGTACCGGGGCCGACACCTTG
Source organism: Magnetospirillum gryphiswaldense MSR-1 v2 (assembly GCF_000513295.1). Classification (NCBI taxonomy): domain Bacteria; kingdom Pseudomonadati; phylum Pseudomonadota; class Alphaproteobacteria; order Rhodospirillales; family Rhodospirillaceae; genus Magnetospirillum; species Magnetospirillum gryphiswaldense. The sequence goes on along the minus strand of NC_023065.1, from coordinate 1,817,580 downwards.
ACCGGCGGGGCCGGCAGTGATGTCTTCGTCTATACCACCCCGACGGAATCGGCCAATGCCCTGGCCAATCGCGACACCATCACCGATTTCACCTCGGGCACCGACCACATACAGATTTCGGTCAGTGGCGCGCATGTGGATGTGTCGGGCTTTGAATCGGTGGGCAGCTATAACCTGGGCCAAGCCTCGCTGACCGGCGGTGTGGCCCGTACCGGTGGCGTCATCGGCGACTGTTTCTATGCCGGGGGTGTCGATCAGGCGCTTTACGTCTGGGTCGGCAATTCAAGTTCCAACATCAACACCGATGGCGGCTATGTCATCGCCAGCCCTACGGCCATTGCCGCCGCCGATCTGGATTTCAACATCAGCGGCACCGCCGGTACCGACACCCTGGTCGGCGGTGCCGGCAACGATACCCTGATCGCTTCCCTCGGCGGCGACAGCCTGACCGGCAATGGCGGTACCGACAGCTTTGTTTTGGCTGACAACAGCAATACCACCATCACCGACTTCACCGTCGGCACCGACACTGTCACCTTGTCCAATACCGAGTTCGCTCTGGGCAGTTCCGGGACTTTGGCGGTGTCGGATTATGCGGAAGGTGCCACCGCCATGTCGGGCACCGCTTTTGATTACGGCGCCACCGGCGATGGTCTGGTCGCCATCCAAAGCGGTGCGGACGTGCAATTGTGGAGCACCACCGCCATGGAGGCGGCGACGACGGCCAATTCAGTGCTGGTGGGGACGCTCAACAACGTCAACACATCGGCGCTGGATAACACCAGCTTCCATTTGGGGGTTTAGGCGGGGTTTGCCCCGCCTAAACTTGGCGATCCTAAGCCGCCCGGCGTAGTTGGGCGATTTTACGATGCCCGGCGCAAGCGGACGATGACGTCGATGCCGGCCACTTCCATGCCCTCGGGGGCGTCGGGCAGGCCCATCACCTGCGGCTGGCAGCCGGGGATGTCCTCGATGCGGCCGGTGGCTTCATGGTAGAAATGGTGGTGCTCGGCGGTGTTGGTGCAAAACCAGCTGCGTTCGCCCATGGGCACGCGCTTGACCAGACCGGCGGCGGCGAATTCGTTCAGCGTGTTGTAGACGGTGGCCAGGGACAGGCGCATGCCCTGGGTCAGCGCCTCCTGGTGCAGGCTGTCCGGGGTCAAGTGGCGGCTGCCGCCATCCTCGATCAGCCGACCAATGGTCAGGCGCTGGCGGGTGGGGCGGATTCCGGCGCCTCGCAGCGTCGCTTCGTCGATACGCAGCACGTCTAAGCCTCGTGAAAAACCCTAATTTGAAATGCAGTTTATGCGCATTCCATTGGCAGAACAACCATCTCCTGGTGTCTGACTGTTGCTGATGGTTAACATGCGTCGCAACAAGTCCAGGTCGCGGCGCAGCGAGTCGGTGTGATGGTCGCTCCACATGCGGCCAAAGCAGCCCGGGGCGTTGCAGGCGGCGCATGTCTGCGGGCGCCCGGCCAGTTCACGGGCGTGAATTTCGATCAGATCGGTCAGGTGGCTGACGCGGTCCTCTTCCGGCGCCAGATCGAGGAAGGCCAGTTTCAGCCGCAACCCGACCTGACCCAAGGGCGTGGTCGGGCGGTCCACCGGCAGGGCCAGCATCATGGCCAGGATACCGCGCCCCTGGGGGGTGATGGTGAACAGGCTGTAGCGACCGTCATGGCTGAAATCAAGATGCCGGGCCCGGGCCATTTCATCCAGGCAGTCGCAGATCAGCTGCGGCGACGGCGCCCATTGTCCCGAGGCCACGGTGTCGATGCAGGCGCACACCGCTTCCGCCGTGGTCGCCCCGCGTGCGGCGCAGCCCAGCGCGGTCAGCCAGATGAAGTCTCCCGGCCCCATGGGGCGGCTGGAACCGGTAAAGACGATGGCGGCGGGGCGGGAATGGGTCATGATGGACCTTATATGCAAGTGAAACTCATTCGCAAATTAATCGGCGCCGCGCCATCTTGTCAACCGTTTCCCGGTCCATAAAAATTCGGTAAAAAAGATACTATTATTAACCGTTGCTGTTGCACCGCCCCCTGCCGTAACGTTCACAAAAGCCACACAATCGGCGTATCGGGGACGAAACAAGATGCCCATGGCCAGCCCACAAACCCTGTCCACCGGGGTGCGCGACATTGATCGCGGGACCGAAGGCTTGTGTTATGTCATGGGCCGGCTGTTCGAGCCGGGGGTGGAATGTCGCCGCCAACTGAATGGCCATTGTGACCGCACCGCATGCACACGGTTGGCGGCGCTGACCAAGTTTATGGACCGCACCTTCCGGCAACAGGAAAGCCTGATGGCCGAGGCGGCCTATCCCCATGAAGATCACCATCGCCGCGAACATTGGCGCATCATCGAGCAATTGCGCCACATGCGCGATGCCAATGTCTGCGCCGATCTGGACCGTCAGGTGGTGCGCGAGGTGGTGGCGCAATGGGTGTCTGAACATATCCCCGAATGCGACCGCCGCCTGGGCAATTGGGCGCTGACCCGCCGGGTACGCGACCCGGGGCGTTAATCCCCCCAGGCGATCAGCGTGATGATGCCGCCCAGCAGCCATAGCGGCAGGGGCGCGTTGACCAGTGGAAAATACCAGCCGCATTCGCGAAAGGTCAGGCGGTCAAGGAGGCTGGCCGGGGTGACGCTGATCCCACCCGCTGGGTTGACCCAGCGGTAATGGCTGGTGCGCAGGCGGCGGATCAAATCCAGGCCGCCGATGCAGGCCGGGCCGATCTTGGCCGCCAGACTGGCCGGCCCCCAACCGATCTCATCGGCGAACGCGCCCAATCCCAGCACCACCACCAGATAGACGATGACCAGCGGCAGCCATCGCATCAGCCCAAACCCCGCCGGTCCCACCATCAGCGGGATGACGCTGTCGTCCTGACCGGTACGGCTGTGCCATGGCTTGCGCATGGGCGGCATTTTCGCCGGTGACGCGCGCTTTGTCTCGGTCTTTCGACACCAGCTTGACCAACGTTAAAGCTGACCAATCGTCTGGGTCATAGGGTCAGGGTGACGGGGGAGCCCAAGGTTCCCGCGTGTGAGTTCAGGGTGCGACCACCGGCGGGGGGAGTTTCCGCGGTGGGTTGATCTCAAACCCTTGGAAACCCTTAGGAGCGACCATGTCCGAGACACTGACGAAAGCCGCTGCCCGCAATATCTTTTATGGCGGTACGGCATTTTTCTTCGCGGTGTTCGTTGCCTTGACCGTGCACAGCGTGTCCAAAGCCAACGCCATCGCCGCCGCCAATCCCGTCACCCCATCGGTGGCGGCGGGCAAGCATGTGTGGGAAAAGCATTCCTGCATCAACTGCCACACCCTGATGGGTGAAGGCGCTTATTACGCCCCGGAACTGGGCAATGTCTGGGTCCGCTTCGGCGGTAAGGAAGACGCCAGCGGTGCCCGTGAGGCACTGAAGGCGTGGATGAAGGGCCAGCCGTCCGGCGTCGAAGGCCGCCGGCAGATGCCCCAATTTAACCTGACCGAGACCGAACTGGACAACCTGGCCGACTTCTTCAAGTGGACCAGTGAAGTCGACACCCAGAACTGGCCGCCCAAGGTCAGCGGCTAACCGGGAAGGTGACATCATGAAATACCAATCGCAAAAGGTCGCGCTTTATTACTTTGCCGGCGCGCTGGCCTTGTTCGTCGCCCAGGTGCTGTTCGGCACCCTGCTGGGCACCGTGGTGGTCGCGCCCAATTTCCTGGCCGATCTGGTGCCCTTCAACATTCTGCGCATGATCCACACCAACGCCCTGATCGTCTGGCTGTTGATGGGCTTCTTCGGCTGCGCCTATTACCTGATCCCGGAAGAAGCGGAAACCGAGCTGCACAGCCCCAAGCTGGCGGTGATACAGTTCTGGCTGTTCCTGTTCGGGGCCGCCGCCGCCGTTGTCGGCTATCTGTTCAAGATTCACGAAGGACGTGAATTCCTGGAACAGCCCTTGTGGATCAAGCTGGCCATCGTCGTCGTCGCCCTGATGTTCCTCTACAACGTCACCATGACGGTGTTGAAGGGCCGCAAGACCGCCATCACCAACATCTTGTTGCTGGGGCTGTGGGGCATCGCCATCTTCTTCCTGTTCTCGCTCTACAACCCGAACAATCTGGTCCTCGACAAGATGTTCTGGTGGTGGGTCGTCCATCTGTGGGTCGAAGGCGTGTGGGAACTGGTCATGGCCTCGGTGTTGGCCTTCCTGATGATCAAGCTGACCGGCGTCGACCGTGAAATCGTCGAGAAGTGGCTGTACGTCATCGTCGCCATGTCGCTGTTCACCGGCATCTTGGGCACCGGCCACCATTACTACTGGATCGGCACCCCGGCCTATTGGCAGTGGATCGGCTCGATCTTCTCGACGCTGGAAGTGCTGCCGTTCTTCGCCATGGTGGTGTTCACCTTCTACATGGTGTGGAAGGGTGGTCGTAGCCATCCGAACAAGGCCGCTCTGCTGTGGGCCTTGGGCTGCTCGGCCTTCGCCTTCTTCGGTGCCGGCGTGTGGGGTTTCCTGCACACCCTGGCCCCCATCAACTACTACACCCACGGTACCCAGGTCACCGCCGCCCATGGTCACCTGGCCTTCTACGGCGCCTATGTCATGCTGAACATCGCCATGTTCACCTATGCCATGCCGCTGATCCTGAAGCGCGAACCCTATAACCAGTTGCTCAACATGTGGGGCTTCTGGATCACTTCGGGTGCGGTGTCGTTCATGACCTTCGCGCTCACCTTCGCCGGCGTGGTGCAGACCCATCTGCAACGCGTCCTGGGCATGAGCTTCATGGAAGTTCAGGACCAGTTGCAGTTGTTCTACCAGTTCCGCCTGGGCGCCGGCCTGTTCACCCTGCTGGGTGTGGTGCTGATCGTCTGGTCGCTGGTGGTTCCCGGTAAGGCCAAGCAGGCCGCCGGTTATCAGGCTGCTGAATAACTTTAAAAAACTGCCTGGGGGGGTGGTTGCCAGCGGGCGGCCACCCCCTTTTTCTTGGAGTGATGATGGTCATGGATATTCCGTTCTACCTGCCGGTGGGCAATGAATGCGCCCTGTTCGAACTGGCCTTCCGCCACAAGCTGCCTTTGCTGCTGAAAGGGCCGACCGGCTGCGGCAAGACCCGTTTCGTCGCCCATATGGCGGCCAAGCTGCAAAAGCAGCTGCACACCGTATCTTGCCATGACGATCTGACCGCCGCCGATTTGACCGGGCGTTATCTGCTGAAGGGCGGCGATACCGTGTGGACCGACGGCCCCCTGACCAACTCGGTGCGCCACGGCGGCATCTGTTATCTGGACGAAGTGGTTGAGGCGCGCAAGGACGTCACCGTCGTGCTGCATCCGCTCACCGATGATCGCCGCCTGTTGCCCTTGGATCGTACCGGCGAATTGCTGGAAGCACCCGATGATTTCATGTTGGTGGTGTCTTATAACCCCGGCTACCAGAACGTGTTGAAGCAGTTGAAGCCGTCGACCCGGCAGCGCTTCATCGCCATCGAATTCGATTTCCCGCCGCCCGAGGTGGAATGCAAGGTGGTGGCCGAGGAAAGCGGACTGGACGGCGAACGGGTGGCGCAATTGGTGCGGCTGGCCGGGCGCCTGCGCGCCATGAAGGGCCATGACCTGGAAGAGGGCGTCTCCACCCGCCTGCTGGTCTATTGCGCTACCCTGATCCAGGCCGGCCTGCCGCTTGGCCAAGCAGTGCAGACGGCGATGATCGAGCCCCTGACCGACGATCAGGACGTGAAAAAGGGTCTGGACGAAGTGGTCCTCGCGGTCTTCGGATAAAAGTCATGTCCATTCTGGAAAACCTGGAACTGGAAGAAAAAGTCGGGCGCCTGTGGCACCGTCTGGTCGGCGACAAGCATTCGTGGCCGCGATACCCGGATGCCGCCGTGCCGCTGGATCAGGTGCGCGGCGCGCTGTCGGTGTTCTTTCGCGGTCTTGGGGGGGATGCCGGCATCAGCATCAGCAGCGCCAGCCTGAAGACCTCGACCCATCGCTTGAGCTGGAAACAACGCATCGGCATGGATGACGAGCGCATGGCGGTATCCAGCCGTGATGAAGTGTCGTTGTCCTTGCCCGATACGGTCGATGTCTTCGCCGATGCGACGCTTAACCGCGATCTGTATTTCTGGCTGGCCGCCTATTTCGCCGTGTTGCCGGGGGTGGGGGAGCTTCCCACCGATGCGTTGGCGGCCGACATCGCCTATCTGCGCCGCGCCGATGCTGCCACCCGGACGGCGTTGGAATTGTTCCTCGGTCTCAGGCGCCGCCATGGCGCGCTTTGTGCGGCCTTGCTGGCGGCACGGCCCAAGCGACCCTTGAACGGGGCGGAAGTCCAAGTGGAAGCCATGGTCATCGCCCTGTTGCAAGGCGAGCCGTTGCCGGCCTTGCCCGCTGGTCCGGCGCCGCATGGTTATCGCCCCTTCCTGCCGGTGCCGTTGTGGGGCGAGGCGTTGCACCGCGAACCGCAGCCGCGCAGTGAAGACGCCGAGGACAGCCAAGCGGGATCGAAGAAGGAAGAGCAGGAAGACAACCCCGACAAACGTCGCCGGGCCGAGCGCAAGCAACAGGACAATGCCGACCGCAAGGACCCGCTGATCCTCAACCGCTTCGAGAAGATTTTGGCCTTCGCCGACATGGTCAACGTCAATCGCGGCGCCGATGACCCGGACGAGGAAGAGGCGAAGAAGGCGGCGGACGAGATGGACAAGATCACCATCTCCAGTCACGGCAAGAAGGCGGCGACCAAGCTTAAATTCGATCTCGACCTGCCGCCCGAGGCCACCGACGTAACCCGCCTGTCCGGCACCCATCTGTACCCGGAATGGGATCACCGCGCCGCCTGCTACCACAAGGACCATTGCAAGGTGATCGTGGGGATGGCGGCCGAGGATGGTGACGATATCTGGCGCCCCGACACCCAGGCCAAGCGACGCATCCGTCAGGTCAAACGCCAGTTCGAGGCGCTGCGGACCAAGGCGCAGATCCTGCGCGCCCAGGTGGATGGCGGTGAATTGGACATGGAAGCCTTGGTGCGGGCACGCTCGGACCTGATCGCCTCGGGCCAGGGATCGGATCGGGTGTACATGCAGCGCCGCCCGATGGAGCGCGATCTGGCGGTGGCGGTGCTGGTGGATGCCAGTCTGTCCACCGATGCCTGGATCGAGAACCGCCGGGTGCTGGATGTGGAGAAAGAGGCGCTGGCGGTGTTCAGCCACGGCTTGGCCGCCTGCGACGACAGCTTCGCCATCTACACCTTCACCTCAAGGAAGCGCGCCTGGGTCAAGGTGGACACGGTCAAAAGCTTCGACGAGGAATTCGGCGATAAGGTCATGCGCCGCATCGGCGCGGTCAAGCCGGGCTATTACACCCGTATCGGCACCGCCATCCGCCATGTCACCGCCGAGTTGGAAAAGCGCCCCAATCGCCACCGCCTGCTGCTGGTGATCACCGACGGCAAGCCTAACGACATCGATCATTACGAGGGCCGCTACGGCATCGAGGACACGGCAAAATCCATCCACGAGGCGCGGGCCAAGGGGGTGGCGGTGTTCGGCGTCACCATCGACAAGAAGGCCCAGGCCTATTTCCCCCGCCTGTTCGGGCGCGGTTCCTACGCCATCGTCCATCATTTGGCGCAACTGACGGCGGCCTTGCCGCGCATCTATCGGCATCTGGTGGGATAAAAAGGGCCGCTTTTCAGCGGCCCTTCGCGTTCAGTCCTGCACCACCGGCGCGTCGTCGCGGTTGCCCCATTCCGACCACGAGCCGTCATAGACGGCGACATCCTTGTGCCCCATCAGGTACAGGCCCAGGGCGACAACGCAGGCGGTGACGCCCGAGCCGCAGGTGGTGGCGATGGGCTTGGACATATCCACGCCCGCCGCGTCGAAGATGGCCTTCAGCTCGGCGGCCGGCTTCATGGTGCGTTCGCGTTCGTCGATCAGGCTTTGCACCGGCACGTTCAGCGCGCCGGGCATATGGCCGACCTGCTTGACCGGCCACGGCTCGCCATCGGTGCCCTTGAAACGGCCGGGGGCGCGGGCATCGACGATCTGTTCGCGGCCCGTTTCGATAGTGGCCTTCATGTGGTCGAAATCGCGCACCAGCGAGTGGTTGACGTGGGGGATGAAGTGGCGGTCGCGCGGGATCGGCGGCAAATCCTCGGTGGCGCGCTGTTCGCGCAGCCATTTGGGCAGGCCGCCATCGAGCACGCAGACGTCGCGGTGGCCGAACACGCGGAACATCCACCACACGCGGGCGGCGGCGCTGCCGAAGCCGGTGCCGTCATAGATGACGATCTTGTTGCCGTTGCCCAAGCCCATCTTGCGGACCTTGCTGGCGAACTTTTCCGGCGCCGGCAGCATATGCGGCAGCGGGTTGGCGGAATCCGCCACCTCGTCGATGTCGAAGAACACGGCACCGGGGATGTGCTCGTTATCGTATTCCTCGCGCCCGTTGCGGTTGGCGCTGGGCGGATACCAACTGGCATCGACGATACGTACATCCGGGGCCTTCAAGTGATCGGCAAGCCATTGGGTGCTGACGATGGCATCCGGATTAACGTAGGTCATGGCGGCGCTTCCCTTATGGTTATGCCAGCCATTCCGGTACGGGTAGGTTCTTTTCCCGCAGGAAGGCCGGGTTGAACAATTTACTTTGATAGCGCGTACCATAATCGCACAGCACTGTCACCACCGTATGCCCCGGACCGAGGTCGCGGGCGACCTTGATGGCGGCCATGATGTTGATGCCGCTCGACCCGCCGACCACCAAACCCTCTTCCTTGATCAGGTCGAAAATCACCGGCAAGGCTTCCTCGTCGGTCACCTGGACTTGACCGTCGATGGGGGCACCCACCAGATTTTGGGTGATGCGGCCCTGGCCGATGCCTTCGGTGATGGACGTTCCCTCGGCCTTCAATTCGCCATTGGCATAGTAATTGTAAAGCGCAGAGCCCATGGGGTCGGCCAGAACGATACGGATATCCTTGTTGCGCTCCTTCAGCGCCAACCCGATGCCGGCCAGGGTGCCGCCGGTGCCCACCGCGCAGGTGAAGGCATCGACCTTGCCGTCGGTCTGCTCCCAGATTTCCGGTCCCGTCGTGCGATAATGGCCCATACGGTTGGCCGTGTTGTCGAACTGGTTGGCCCACAACACCCCCGCCGGCTCATTGGCCGCCAGTTCCTTGGCCAGGGTTTCCGAATAGCGCACGTAATTGCCGGGATTGGCGTAGGGCAGGGCGGGGACCAGCCGCAGATCGGCGCCCACCAGCCGCAGCATGTCCTTTTTTTCCTGACTTTGGGTTTCCGGCATGACGATGACGGTGCGATAGCCGCGCGCATTGGCGACCAGGGCCAGGCCGATGCCGGTATTGCCCGCCGTGCCCTCGACGATCACCCCGCCGGGCTTCAGCAGGCCTTTGTCCTCGGCGTCGGTGATGATGGCCAAGGCGGCGCGGTCCTTGACCGAACCGCCGGGATTGAGGAATTCCGCCTTGCCCAGGATGGTGCAACCGGTGATCTCCGACGCCCGCTTCAGCTTGATCAGGGGGGTGTTGCCGATGGTGTCGTTGAAATCGGCACGAATCTTGGCCATTTGCTTGCATCCTGGAATAAATAACACTTGAGAAAAGCATATATGACGCATGACGTTTTAATCAATGGTTCTTTAGTGTGAAATCAAGGTAAAAAACAACCCGCCGGGTGGGCGGGCTGTAAAAGGGGGGTTAAGCCAGCCAGCGGGCGCGGATATGATCGCGTTCCAGCATCAGCCATTGGACCGCCAGCACCGCCATGGAATTGCAGATGCGGCCATCCTTGGTCATGGCATAGGCGTCGTCGGTGGGCAGGGTGAAGACGCGGATATCCTCGCCCTCGTGCTCCAACCCATGCAGGCCGTCGATCCGCGACGAATCGACGCGGGCGCAGAACAGGGCACAGCTTTCCGACGAACCGCCGGCGGTGACCAGATATTTGCCCACCTCGATCATGTCGGTGGGTTCGGCGCCGGCTTCCTCGGCACTTTCGCGGCGGGCGACGCTTTCCGGGGTTTCGCCCTCCTCGATGATGCCGGCGACGCATTCCACCAGCCACGGGTACCAGCCGGCAGCCAGGGCGCCGGGGCGGAACTGCTCGATCATCGCCACCCGGTCGCGCTCGGGATCATACAGCAGCACCACCGAGGCATGGCCGCGCTCGAAGATTTCGCGGACGATTTCCTGGGTCCAACCGCCATCGAAGCGGCGATGGCGCAGCCGATAGCGATCGATCTGGAAATAGCCCTTGAACATCGTGTCCTTGGCGATGACCTGGACGTCGTCGTCGCTGAAGCGCTTCATCTCAGTAAGCCCACAAGGTGCCGGTGGCGCCGATGGCGGTGGTGAACAGACCCAGGATCAAGTTGATGGCGACGATGTGGCGGATGCGGTTCAGCGATCCGGCGGCCTTGACGTGATCCTCGGTGTCGACGCGGCGCTTGAATGCCTGGAACGGACCGAAATACAGATAGATGAAATTGGCGATCATGATCAGACCGGTGATCTGCATGATATCGATATGCACGGCGCCGCCGGTGAAGCCGCCGCGATACCCCAGGAACAAAACGCCATAACCGGTGAGCAGCAGGGCGATGATCGATCCCCAGACCACGGCGAAAAAGCGCGGCAGCACCCGGCGCCACAGAGCCAGACGCAGGGGCAGGGCCATATCGGCCATGGCCGGGCGCAAGATCAGATGGGCGAAGATCATACCGCCGACCCAGGCCAGGGTGGCCAGGGCGTGGATGGCCAGGGCAAGCGTGTAAGACAGCATGGGCTTTTCCTTCAAATCCCTAGTTTCGCGCCGATTTCGATGGCCAATGCCTTGATTTCCTTGGTGGCGGTGTGGCGCGGATTGCTTTCCGCCACGCCTTTGCCTTCCATCATCGAGGCGGCGAAGGCGACCCGGTTGCCCAGTACGGATTCGGCCACCGGCATGTCGGCTTGCAGGATTTTGGCTTTCACCGCGTCCACCAGCTTACCCTTGGGCGGGGTGCGGTTGAAGACGACGATGGCGGTACTTTTTTCCTTTTTCGCCAGATCCAAGGTGGGCTGGGTCGCCCACAAATCCAACGGTGTCGGCTGCATGGGCACCAGGATCAGATCGGCGGCGCGCACGGCGATGCGCACGTCGGTTTCGGCGTGCGGCGGGCTGTCGACCAAGATGACGTCCAAATCGCGTTTCATGCGGTCCAATTCGGTGGACAGGCGCCAGCCCGAGGCCTGCAAGAAGGTGATGCCGGCGCCGGCGGGATCGACCAGCATCTTGCGCACCTCGAACCACATGGCCAGTGAGCCCTGTGGGTCGATATCGACCACCCCCACGCGCATGCCGGCCTGGGCGAAAGTGACCGCCAATTGGGCAGTGATGGTGCTTTTGCCGGCGCCGCCTTTTTGCTGGGCAACGGTAATGGTCTTGGCCGACATGCGCTTATATCCCCTGGAATTGCTTTGGGTTCAGGCTATCGGGTTTAAGCCATTTTGCAAGAGCGAGAACGTTTCAGGGCCGTTGCACTGGGCTTCCGTCGCACAAGATGCCCTTGGTGAACACATCTTCCTCGCCCGCCTTGCAATTGTCATCAAAGGCGAAGCCGGGAATTTCCTTCTTCACCCTTGGCGGCAGGGTCCAGGGTTGGCTGCCGCGGAACACGGCGCAGCCGCCGTGGCGGCGCAAAATCTCGGCGAGTGCGATCTTCTGATTCCACCACACCAACCCCTCATCCCACCACGAATGCTTGTTGGTGAACCAGGTATATTCGTCCTTGGGCATCCAGGTGGCCAGAAGCGGCGAATAACGCCCCTGGGAATTCATGTCGCCGCGTTGCATGGCATAGGACAGGGCCGAGGACGAGTCGAAATAGATCTTGGCGCAGCCGCCATAGCGGCTCATGTCAAAGCTTTGGGCTTCACGCGTCCATTGCCGCAATTCCATGGTCTGCGACCATGATGCCGGAATAGTCAGGAGGACCAGCAGCGTCGCCACCCCTTGCCAAGCCCGCCGGTGCCACAATGGATCGGTGGCCTGGGCGGTGATATGCCACAACACCGCCAGGGTCGGCCCGGTCAGCATCAGCGCCGGGATCAGGTAATGGGCGGCGGATTGCTTGGCGACGACGATGACCGTCAGCACCTGCGCCAAAACCATGCCCACGGCCAGTCGGGCCAGCGGATTGGCGGCCATCGCGCCGCGCCGGCGCATGCGCACATAGGCGGCCAGCACCACCAGCATGGCGATGATGGTGATTGTGAAGATGATCTTGGAGCCGAAAATCTTCATCACCGTGCGCGGGAACTTGCCCGGGTCGATGACGCTGGCCTCGCCGGTGCCATAGGCGCCGGAATGGGTCAGCACCCGCGTCCACCAGTCGAGGAAGATTTCATAGGACGGCAAGGCCGGGGCGACGAAGACGAAAAAGGCGGCGATGGTGGCGGCGGGATAGATCAAAAACAGCCGGCGCCGGTCCAGCAGTAACAGCGGCACCACGCCAAGGACGGCGAATTGCAGCTTGATGGCGATGCCGAAGCCCATGGCCACGCCTAGCCAGATGGCATGGCGGTCGCCCTGCTTTTGGGTCCGCGCCACCGCCAGAGCCGCCGCCACCAGGAAACAGGCGGCGACGATCAGGAATGGCTCGGGTTTGGGGTGCAGGGAAAACTTGGGGATGATCATGGACAGAAACGGCGTGGATTGCGCCAGCAGGGCAGGCCACAGCGAGCCGGTGGCCCGATAAAAGGCGCGCCCCAGTACGAACAAAGCCGCCGCGACGAAGGGGTAGATGGCCAGGGTCGCCACCAGCAGATGGTGTTCCGGCTGGTGCAGCACGGTATCGATGATCTGCTCGGTCGGGGTGAAGGGATGCATCAGTCGCAGCACGGCGCCGATCAACACCTGGACCGGCGTGCCCGGATGGCCCAGATCGGTCGGTGCCCGTCCTTCCAGAACCAACAGACCGTTGAACAGGTAATAATAATCGGGGTCCAGGTTGAACACCTGCCACAATGGCAGGCTGGCCGCCAGCATGGCGCCCAGCAGGGCGACAAAGGTCAGCGGCAGAAACCACAGGATTGACGCTGTCTTCATCGCGGGACCAGGACGGCGTACATGTTGGCGCTCCAGAATTCAGGTGGTGTCAGCAAGGCCCAGGATAAAAAACGGTGCACCAGCATATCGGTGATCATGCGGCGACGCGACCCTTGACGCTGGGCGTAGACGCGCAGCACGTCATAGCCGGCGGCGTCGGCCAATTGGCGTATGGATTGCGGCGTAAAGGCGGTGCGATGGGTCAGGTCGCCGAACTGATATTGCAAGGCCCAGGGACAGGCGGCATTGGGCACCTTGAGGATGATGCGGGCATCGGGGGTGAGACGCGGAATCAGGGCTTTCAGCAGCCGCAAGGCCTCGTCGGGGCTGAAATGTTCGAGGACGTCGAACAGAGCCACGCGGTCGAAGCGACCCAAGTCGTCATCGGCCAGGGCCGACCAGATATCCGTGCAGACGAAGCTGGCACGGACGTTGGCGGGGATGATCTCGGCCAGGGCCGGGTCGTGATCGACGCCGATGCTGCCGCGGATTCCCTTAGTGTCGAGATAGGCGAGAAAGGCGCCGGTGCCGCAGCCCAATTCCAATACCCGGCAGGCCGGGGTGAATTGAGCGGGATACCAAACCTCGGCGTCGAAACGTGCGATCTGCTTGCGCCCGGTCTGTGGTGTCTCGTAGCCTTTATATGAGGCATAAGATTGGTAGAAGTCCGGAACTTCGTTGCTCACCCTGGCCTCCCTCGTGTTGTTCGGGTTTAACCCATGGCAGAGCGCAGAGCAAGAGACGGCAATACTTGCGCCGCTTCAGGCACGGGAGCATGATCCGCCCGCCTGAACCGAATGGCGGAGATCATGGAAACCATTCTGCACGCTTTGTTGTTGGGAATCGTCGAGGGTCTGACCGAGTTCCTGCCAGTATCATCCACTGGGCATCTGATCTTGCTCGGCGATCTGCTGGGGTTTCAGGGGCCGCCGGGCAAAACCTTCGAGATCGTCATTCAGCTTGGCGCCATCCTGGCGGTTTGCGTGGTGTATTGGCGGCGGCTGTCGGGGGCGGCCATCGGCATGTTCACCAATGATCGCGACATGTTTTTCGTCCGCAACATCCTGATCGGCTTTCTTCCGGCCATGCTGGTGGGCGTGGTCGCCTATAAGCATATTCGCGCGCTTTTGGATTCCCCCATCATCGTCGCCATCGCCCTGGTGGTGGGCGGCGTGGTGATCCTGGTGCTGGAACGGGTCAACAAGCATCCGCGCTTTCACGCGGTCGAGGACTTTCCGGTGTCGCTGTCGGTCAAGATCGGCCTGTTCCAGTGTCTGGCCATGGTGCCGGGCGTCTCGCGTTCGGGCGCCACCATCATGGGAGCGCTGCTGGTCGGCGCCGATCGCAAGGCGGCGGCCGAGTTTTCCTTCTTCCTGGCCATTCCCACCATGCTGGGGGCCACCGCCTATTCGCTTTACAAGAACTGGTCCGAGTTGTCCTTCGACAATATGGGGCTGATCGCACTGGGCTTCGCCGCCGCCTTCATCGCCGCCCTGGTGGTGGTGCGCGCGGCCATCGGCCTGATCCTGCGCTATGGCTTCACCCCGTTCGCCTGGTACCGCATCGTTTTCGGCGGTGCCATGCTGGTGTTTTTGCTGGGGCGCTAGCTCAGTTCCACCACTTTTCCGGCCACCAGGATTTCGGCGCGCAAGGCGGCGCCGTTGCCGGCCAGTTGCACCCGCTCGGCCAGACCCAGCCGGGTCAGTTCGTTATGCAGGTGGCCGCTATCGGCATAAGACAAGGTCAGCCGTTTGAGCCGCAGGCCGTGATCGGGCAGGCGGTTACACGGATGGCCGCCATCTTGCCATTGGATCAGCGCCGGCACCGTGCCGCCCAAGCGGGGCTGACCATCGAAGGGGGCGGCGAAGCGCCAGCGGAAATCGCCGCGCTGCATGTCCAGTGCCGGTTCATCCGGCTGGCGCAGCCTGTCGATGGATTGGGTCCGGGCAACCCAGTTAACCAGACGGGGAATACCGGTAAAGCGATCCAGGCCGAACCAGCGCGGGCCTTCCGGCGCTGATGCCTCGGGGTCGATGCTGATCACTTCCAGATAGCAATCCGGTCCCAGCGACAGTAAGGCATTGTGGGTGCCCATGCGGGCGTGCTTGCCGCCCAAGGTCGGGGCAACGCCAAGGCGTTGGGCGATGTGGCCGATTCCTTCCCCCAAGGAGCGGGCGGCGACGACCAGATGATCTAGAGCATTTTCACATCGAGCGTCCATATCCGTCGTGGGCGAAGAAATTGGCGCATTCCTCGGGCGGAAACAGGTCGATGAGTTTTCCGATCACGTCCCATAAGGTGTTGATGGTGCGGGCTTGCGCCTTTCGCAGCAGGCTCTTGAGCTTGGCGAAGGCGAGCTCGATGGGATTGAGGTCTGGGGAGTAGGGCGGCAGATACCGCAGGGTGGCCCCTCGGGCTTCGATGAGTTGCTTGACCCCTGCCACCTTGTGGGCGGGCAGATTGTCCATTACGACGATGTCGCCGGGCCGCAAGGTCGGAGCCAGGACCTGCTCGACATAGGCCAGGAAGATCGCGCCATTCATCGCCTTGTCGATGACGAAGGGGGCGGAGATTCCGTCATGCCGGAGCGCCCCGACGAAGGTGGTCATTTTCCAATGACCGTGCGGCACCGCAGCCAGCAGCCGCTGACCGCGCGGCGCCCGTCCGTAGCGCCGGGTCATGTTGGTCGATGCCCCGGTTTCATCAAGGAAGACCAAGCGGGTTGGGTCCAGCGCCGGCTGCTCGGCTCGCCAGGCGATGCGTCCTTCGGCTACGTCGGGACGTTCCTGCTCGGCAGCATGCGCACTCTTTTTTTCAGACTGAGGTCGAGCCGCTCAAGCGTGTTCCACAGGCCGCCGACGCTGATCGACACGCCCAATTCGGCCAGAACCCAGGCGCGCAACTCAGCCAGCGTGGCATCGGGCTCGACCTTGATCTGCGCCTGCAACGCCTCAAGGTGAGCCGCCAGCTTCTGTCCTGGCCGCCCAGGCCGTGGCTTCACCGTCGTCTCGCCGGTGGCCCGGCGGCGGCCTTGGGCCTTGTAGATGTACGAAACGCTCACCCGGAACAGCGGCGCCACCTCGTAGGCGCTCATGCCGCTGTCCACAGCCGCCAAAACTCTATCGCGCAAGTCCTGAGAATAGGACTGCCCTGAGCGCCACGTCATCGCATCATCCTCGGGAGCGTTGTTACCGAAGATGTTGAATCACAAAATGACCTCAGGGGGAATCCTCTACCGATTCCGCTCGGCGTGAAACCGCTCTAATTGGCATGTCATCGCCACAGCATAAAAGAAAAAGGCCGCCGGGGGGAACCCGGCGGCCAAGTTTTTCGACGGTATTGTCGCAGCCCTTAGTGGGCGGCGGCACCTTCGGCGCCCAGACCGGTTTCGGACCGGATCGCCATGGCTTCGTACTGCGCCCGTTCGGCATTGCCCTGGTCACTGTTGTCCATGATGGAGAACAACCAGCAGCAGAGGAAAGCGGCCGGCATGGTGAACAGGGTCGGGTACACGAACGGGAAGATGGGCTCGGCGAAGCCGAAGCTCGACACCCAGACGACCTTGGACAGGATCACGCAGCCAACCGACCCGAACAGGCCGATGTAACCGCCGATGACCGCACCCTTGGTGGTCAGCGACTTCGAGAACATGGCCATGACCAGCACCGGGAAGGTGGCGGACGCGGCGATGGAGAAGGTCAAGGCGACGATGAACGCCACGTTCTGCTTTTCGAAGATGACGCCCAGGATCACGGCGATGACGCCCAGACCCAAGGAAGCGAACTTCGAGACACGCACTTCGCCAGCTTCGGTGGTGCGCCCACGGGCGAACACGTTGGCATAGAGATCATGCGAGATGGCAGAGGCGCCGGCCAGGGTCAGACCCGACACCACCGCGAGGATGGTGGCGAAGGCCACGGCCGAGATGAAGCCCAGGAACAGGTTGCCGCCGATGGCATGAGCCAGCCAGATGGCGGGCATGTTGCCGCCGCCCTTCAGGTTCAGGCCGCCCTTGGCGACGTCCAGGTACTGCGGATCGGTGGCCACCAGGGTGATGGCGCCGAAACCGATGATGAAGGTCAGGATGTAGAAGTAACCGATGAAGCCGGTGGCGTAGAAGACCGACTTGCGGGCTTCCTTGGCGTTCGGCACGGTGAAGAAGCGCATCAGGATGTGCGGCAAACCGGCGGTGCCGAACATCAGGGTCAGGCCCAGCGAGATGGCGTCGACCGGGTTGGTCACCAGCGAGCCGGGGGCCATGATGGCGGCCTTCTTCGGGTGGACTTCAATGGCCTTGGCGAACAAAGCCTCGAACGAGAAGCCGAAATGCGACAGCACGCCCAAAGCGATGAAGGTGGCGCCGCCCAACAGCAGGCAGGCCTTGATGATCTGCACCCAGGTGGTGGCGGTCATGCCACCGAAGGTCACGTAGACCATCATCAGCGCACCGACGAC